>JAFGFV010000082.1 GCA_016930895.1 Spirochaetales bacterium
CCCCAGCGCCAGGAGCAGAACCGGGCCCTTGATGACCATCTGGGAGTAGAACAACACGTTCATCAGGATGAGCCCGTTCTCGAGCACCCCCATGATCAGCACCCCGATCAAGACGACGATCAGCCGTCCCTTGCCGCCCATGATGCTGATCCCACCGAGGACCACCGCGGTGATGACGTCCAGCTCGAAGTTCTCCATCGGAACTGCCTGGCCGCAATCGAGCCGAGAGCTCAGGATGACCCCCGCTATGCCTGCAGTCGTTCCCGAGATGATGAACACGATCTGCCTGACCCGCGCAATCTTGATCCCGGCAATCCTAGCGGCACTGGCGTTGTTGCCGATGGCGTACACGTATCGCCCGAACGGTGTGTGGTTCAAGACCACATAGAGAACCACGATGACGCACACCATGATGACCACCGGGATCGGGAGGAAGAAGAAGTATCCCCTGCCGAGAACCTTGTAGCTTTCGGGCATGCCGAAGACCGACATCCCCCCGGCCACTAGGTTGCTGATGCCCCTGACGATCGTATAGGTGCCCAGCGTCGCTATGATCGCCGGGATTTTGAGCTTGGCGACGAGCTGCCCGTTCAGAACCCCGACAACGGTGCCTGCGAGAATGCCACAGACAAGGGCGAGGGGCACGCTCAGCCCGACATCCCTGATCAGAACAGCCGAAGTGACTCCCGACAAACCGATGATCGACCCGATCGACAGATCGATCCCGCCAGTGAGCAGCACGAAGGCCTCGCCAAAAGCGGCGACGCCGACGATCGCGATCTGGCGTATGATGTTCATGATGTTCGTGAAGCTGAAGAACCCGTCGGTCACGAACGAAAAGAAGATGACCAGGAAGACCAGGAAGGCGTACACGCCCAGGTTCGCCGTGGAAGAAGCCCTGCCGAGGATCCTCTTTGCCAAAGTGTGTGTCTCTTTCATGTAGCTGCTGCCGTCATCCGCTTCAGTATCCAGGCTGCCATGACACCCTACTGGTTGTTGGCGATCATGGCGCGCAACACGCCTTCTTTGGAAAACTCTGCTCTAGTGAACACCCTGACCATCTCGCCGTCATGCATGACGCCGATGCGATCGCAGATGCCCAGCACCTCGGGTATCTCGGAGGAGGATATCAAGATCGACATCCCCGCCCGCGCCAGTTTGTTGATCAACCGGTAGATTTCGGTCTTGCCGAAGACGTCTACGCCCCGGGTGGGCTCATCGAGCATCAGGAACTTCTTCCCTGCGCTCACCCACTTGGCAAACACCACCTTTTGCTGGTTGCCGCCGCTCAGGAAGCGCGCCGCGCGTCGAGGTGAGTTCACTTTGATGTCCAGATCGCTGATCAGCTGCGCAGCCAGCTGCGCCTCCTTCTTCCTTCTGATGAAGACCAGCCTCAGGAGTCGCCGCAGGCTCGCTATGGAGATGTTGGTGACCACGTCGAGATCGAGAAACAGCCCTTCGCCTTTTCGATCCTCAGGGACCAGGCCGATCGTGCCGGTGCGCACTTCGTCGTCTTCCCTGAGTCCGGTGATGTCCCGGCCGTCGAGGACTATCTTGCCTGTATCGCTCCGATACACCCCCGCAATGCACTTCAGCAACTCGGTCTTCCCTGCGCCGACCAGCCCGCAAATCCCGAAGATCTCTCCCTCCCGCACTGAGAAACTCACGTTCTTGAGCAAGTTCCTGTAGCAAAGTCCGTCGACCTCGACAATCGCGGCTTCTTTGGGGTCCCTCGTGGAATCGTACACCAGCGAGGAGTCATGGATGTCCTTGCCCGACATCAGGGCAATCAGCTCGTCCTTGGAGATGTCCTTGATCCGCTTCGTACCCTTGTAGAGACCATCACGGAGTACCGTCACGCGATCCGCGATCTCGAAGACCTCGTCGAGACGATGGGAAATGTACAGTATGCTCAAGCCCTTGTGCCGCATGCGGCGCATGAAGTCGAAGAGAGTCTTGGTCTCCTTCTCCCCAAGCGTTGCGGTCGGCTCGTCCATCAGCAGGACCTTGAGCTCCGTCATGGTCGCCTTGATGATGGCTACGATTTGCCGCATGCTGACGCTGAGCTTGCCGACGGGGAAGGTCGGATCGAGCTCGAGATCGTAGTCCCCGAAGTACTTCTTGACGTACTCATGCTGGGCGGACTTCTTGATCAAGAGGCCGTTCCTGAGTTCCTGGCCGAGAAAGATGTTGTCGGCAACGCTGAGCGCATCGGCCAGCGGCAGCTCCTGGTAGATGCAGCGGACGCCGAGCTTGATGGCGTCCTTCGCGTGTCTTATCGACACGAGCTCTCCGTCGAGATAGATCTCTCCGGCGTCCTTGATCACCACACCGGTGAGGACCTTCACGAGCGTGGATTTTCCCGCTCCGTTTTCTCCAACGAGCGCATGAATTTCGCCCCGTCGGATGGAAAAACTCACGTCGTCGAGAGCGACGACTCCCGGAAACGCCTTCTTGATGTTTCTGAACTCGACAATACTGCCGTCGCTCGTCGTGTCGCTACCTGCCATCACACTACCTTGTCAGCGCTTCGAGGTTCCCACCCCGAAGCCGAAAAAGGGCGGGTTCGAGCACGGACCCGAACCCACCCGGAACCGCCTGTTCAGCCCCCGTCCCACCGGATCAAACAGGGGCTTGTCTAGGTTTCTACCAGTCGAACTGATCGATGTTTTCCTTGGTCACCTTGTTCATCTTGACGTAGATCATCTCCGGAATTTCCTCGCCGTTGTGGTACGCGATCACAGCGTCCATCGCGGCGTCGGCCAATCCCTGGTGGTTCAGATCCACGCTGCCCAACAGCTTGCCTTCGCGAATATACGGCCTCGCGGCCCGGTCGTTGTTGCAGCCTGCTATGCAGCAGTCTTTCACGACGTCGATCCCCGCCGCCTCAAAGGCAGCCACGGCCCCAATTGCACCATCGTCATTGATGCTCACCACGCAGCGGAGATCCGGGTGTGCCTGCAGAGCGGTCTCGATGACCTTGAGCCCGTTCTGGCGAGTTCCACCCTCCTGGTTAATCACGACCTCGATCTTCGGCCCTTTGACGTTGTCTTTGAGCGCCTGGATGTGGGCATCGGCCCGCCGAATGCAGGAAGGCCACTTCGGGAACCCCAGGATACCGACCTTGACGACGCTCTTGTTCGCGTAGATCTTGTTGATCTTCTCGGCGACCAGCTCCCCGGCCATGTACCCCATGTCCCATTCGCTGTACCCGACGTTGGCGGTCGGCCAGTCCGCCTCCACGCGCTCCTGGCCCTGGAGCAGGACGGGAATGCCTGCATCCATGGCCTCTTCGAGGATGGCTCGCTCCGCGTTGGGGTTCACCGCGGAAATGACGATCCCGTCGACCTCCCTCGCGATCAAGTCCTCGATGATGTGGATCTGCTTGTCCACACTGTCTTCGCCGTCGGTAGAGATGACGTCGATTCCGCGAGCCGCCGCAGCCTTCTTGTAGCAGTCATCGAGAATCTTGAAGTACTCGATCTCGGTGGAAAAGACGCTTGTACCCACGAGCAGCTTGTCACCTCCGGCTGCTTCCTTCTCTCCGCCCGCGAACACGCTCGTGCCGGCAAACGCCAGCAGTACCACCAGCGACAAAACAACTGATCTCTTCACACGCTCCTCCTTCATCTTTGTTTGATGCAAACTGCGCCCCAAGTGGCAAGCCCCGGTGATTGGCTGCCAGTTCTCTCCTCTGTCGAACCTCTCCACCGCGTCCAACCGCACATGCGGCCATCCAGCCGCCTCAATTCAAGGCTACGCCGCCTTGACGAGGATATCCCGCTCGTACGAAGACTTCTGCACCCTGAGCATATCCAGCAGCACGGCAGCGATCAGAACTCCTCCCTTGATGACGAGCTGGTAGAAGTACGCGACGTTCATCAAGATCAGCCAGTTCTGAAGCAGTCCGATAATCAGCACGCCAACCACGACCCCGGTCAACTTTCCCTTGCCGCCCACGGTGCTGACCCCACCTAGAACCACGGCGGTGAGCACGTCGATCTCGAGGCCCGTGGCCGCCGTCGGCTGGCCGCTGTTCATACGCGAAGCGAGCAGGACCCCTCCGAGACCGGCACAGAGCCCCGAGATCACGAATACCAGCACTTTGACCCGTCCCACCGGGATGCCCGACACGATCGCCGACTCCTCATTGCTGCCGATGGCGTACACGTAGCGTCCGAACGGCATCCTGTTGACTACGAGCGCCAGGATGAGGAACACCGCAACGGTGAACAGGATTCCAACGGGCAGGAAGCCGACGTTTCCTCCGCCCATCCACTTGAACTTTTGGGGCAGATCGATGATCCCGTAGGAGGCGGCGTCTCCGCTGCCACACAAGACGTAGGCCAGCCCTCGGAACAGAGTCATGGTACCGATCGTGGTCACGATCGCCGGGATTCCCATTGCGGCCACGATGATGCCGTTCACCAGGCCGACCATCCCTCCGGCGAGGACTCCCAGCAGGACGGACAGCGGGATGGGCACGCCCACTCTTTGGATGAAATAGGCGGTCACCACGCCAGTGAATGCCGCGCAGGAGCCGATCGACAGATCGATTCCTCCGATCAGCAGGACCACCGCCGCACCGAAGGAACAAATTCCCAGCACTGAAACCTGTCGCAGGACCGTGTACACATTTCGAGTCTTAAGGAAGGTTGGGGAAGTGACGGCGCAAAGGACGAACAGGCCGATCAGAAAGACGAAGATCCCCGCGTTCTCCCGCTCCAGAATTCGCCTGATCAGTCCTGAACCAGAGCGGCCTTGCCGAGAGCCACCAACATCCTGGCTGCTGCTCTTGTTGCCCATTACTCTTCGATTCCTGTGCTGAGGGTAATCATTCGGCGTGCCGACTCTTGCACGACTGGCGCGGCCCAACGTCGCCCAGCATAAACCCGCGCCCTGCCCCTGTCAAGAAAAATCCACCGATGCCTGTGACTACTCATCTCAGCCTTCGCTCATTCCCGCCCTGACGGGGTCTATTCTCCCGGTGCCCACGACGTATGGCTCCAGGTCCAACTGCCGAATCAGACCCTGTGTGGGAATCCCGAAGTCATCCCATTCGCGCAGCCTGTAGTACTCGTTCAGCATCACGTTGAGCAGAGGCAGCTCGGAAGTCCCCCCTCCCTTTCGCTCGTGTAGGAACCGTGGAGGCAGAGTATCGTCCTTTCTGCTGATTCCCTCGCGAACGTTGTAGAGCCTCTTCAAGTTGAAGATCCGACTTCCGGTCGTGCACAGCTCACTCTTGTCGAGGTCCCAACCGGTTGCGGCGCTGAGCGCTTTCGCGATCACGGTCGGCGTCATCCCACCGAAGAGACTGAACTTGCACAAGACCACCGAGTCGAACAGCCCCATCCAGTTCTGCATCATCGCCACGCCTTGTGCCTTGTTGGCGGTGGTGAATCGCGAAGGCATAGGCGGAAGGTCGAGGTCCTCGATCGTCATCCCTTCCTCGAAATCCATCGTGAAGGAGGATACGTGGCACGCGCCCCTGGCGGAGGTGGCGTACCCCAGGGCGAGGGTGAACTTGGCTCGAGGATCGTGTGCAGGGGCCTCCAGCCCCTTGACTTCGACGGCGAACTCCTTGGCGGTCCCGCCCAGTTGTTCCGCGGCCTGACGGACACCCTTGCCGAGCAGAGCACCAATTCCCCGTTTCTCGCCAATTTGACGGATGGCCGCAAAGAGCGCTTCCTTGTCCCCCCACCGGAGCTCCAGGCCATCCGTGTCGTCCCGGCCGATGAGACCGCGCTCGAACGCCTCCATGCCGAAGGCAATTGCGCTGCCGCTCGACACGCAGTCCAGCCCGTAGCAGTTCAAAAGCTCGTTCGCCTTGGCAATCACGCCAAGATCGTCGATCATGCAGTTGGCGCCGATCATCCCGAGGGCTTCGTACTCTGGTCCGGCGATTTCCCTGCCTGCATATTCGCCTTCCCGCCCGTTGACCACCCGGCCGCATCCGATCACGCAGTTGCCGCAGTGATAGCGCTTGACCAACAAGTTCTTGGTCACTTGTGCCCCGGTGATCTTTCCAGCGCCTTCGGTCCATATGCCCTGCCGCCAGTTCCGAATCGGGAGCTCGCCGATCTCGTTGTAGGTGTCCAGGCCGACCGGAGTACCGTGCTGACGAAGCGGATCCGGGCCGGTGCGCATCTGGGGCCCGATCTGTTTCATCAGATCAGCGAGGGCGGCATCGTCGGCGACCGCTGCTTTCGAGCTTCCGTTGGCTACCACCGCTTTGAGGTTCTTCGATCCCATGACGGCGCCGAGGCCACATCGGCCCAACACGCGGCCATGTACCCCGTCGGTGATGATGTTGGCGAGGTTGACCTGGTTTTCCCCGGCTACCCCGATCACCGCGACTCTGGCCTTGTCGCCGTGCCGGGCTCTGAGGCTCTCGGTGCTCTGGATGGTATCCTTTCCCCAGATGAAGTCCGCATCCTCAATCGCGACGCGCTCCTCGTCGACATACAGGTACACCGGCCGGGCTGCGCGGCCCTTGAGCACCAGCACGTCGTACCCGGAGCCTTTAAACGAGCCGGCCCAATACCCCCCCGCGCTAGCTTCGGCGAAGATCCCCGTAAGCGGCGATTTGGCGACGACGCTGAACCTGTTCGAGCAGAACACCCGGGTGCCGGTCAGGGGACCCGTGGCGAAGACCATCGCGTTTTCCGGAGCCAGAGGCTGCGTTTCCGCGTTGGTTTCCCGAAACAGGATCTCCACGCCCAGCCCCGAGCCTCCGATGAAGGCTCGAGCCACCGCATCCTCCAATTCGTCTACGGACACTCGCCGCTCGGAAAGATCGACTTGCAGCACTCTACCGTGGTAGCCCTTGGCCCTCATCGAATCCCTCTGGTCGCGCTGCGCGGCAACCGCGAAACGAAATCTTTGGTATGACCAAACGAAGCCGGATACCCAAAAACACTGGTAATACCGCCCAATCATAGACGATTGGCTCTTGCCTGTCAATATCTATCTACAGGTCATCGAAAAATTGATTGACGCGGTATCCGCTGATGCTGTACAATCTCATCGGTATTGGTATTACCATAGATTAGGACAGCTCCGTCGAACCACTCGTCGCGATACCAATGGGAGCATCAATGAAGGTCGACATGTCCGGCAAAGTGGTGCTCGTCACCGGGGCCAGCCAGGGACTGGGCGAGAGCGTCGCCATCGAGTTCGCCAGAAGCGGGGCCGACCTGGCCATCGTATACAACACTCAGGCGGACAAGGCACAACGCGTATCCCGCCTCATCGGCGAGCTGGGTTCGCGGGTTCTGAGCGTGAGGTGTGACGTATCCAACCCTAAGCAGGTGAGCGCCATGGTGCGGCGGGTCATGGATGAGCTCGGCACGGTCGATGTCCTCGTGAACAACGCCGCCGTCAACCCCAAGAAGCCGGAAGGAAAAACCCCGGTCTACGAGATATCCGATGACGAGTGGGAATGGGTGCTTTCGGTCAACTTGAAGGGCGCGTTCCTCTGCAGCCGGGAAGTCCTGAAGGGCATGATCCAACGCCGCAGCGGATCGATCGTCAACGTTTCTTCCCTGTCAGGTCAGGTCGGCAACGGGGCACCCGTCGGCGCCCCCTATTGCGTCTCCAAGGCGGGGATGATCTGCCTCACCAAGAGCACCGCGCTGGACGTGGCGCGATTCGG
>JAFGFV010000509.1 GCA_016930895.1 Spirochaetales bacterium
CACGGAAAGCGCGGCCAAGTAGCGGAAGAAGGTCTGAAGGGCCACCGGGAAGGAGTCCTTGGTGTATCGGATCAGGACGGGGGCCACTGACCAGCAGGCCACAGCTCCAAGGTTCTGGAGCAGCGCCCGGGAGCGAGGGCTCAAGGAGCGCCCCCGCCCCGCCCGTCTACCACCGGGACGTGCCAAGTCACGCTGGAGGCTTACCACGAATGCCCCCTGGATGTACAGGCTTGCCCGGCATCGCTCCAGGGTTGTAGACTGGATTTATGGAGCCTCGCTACTACGAATCTCTGGAAGACAAGGAGCTGCGCTGCGGCCTCTGCCCCCATCGCTGCCGCATCGCTGCCGGCCACCACGGTCTTTGCCGGGTCCGCTACAACCAGGGAGGGGAGCTGGTCCTGCCGTACTACGGAAAGCTGACGGCGATCTCGATCGACCCGATCGAGAAGAAACCCCTTTACCATTTCCACCCGGGGCAGTCGATCCTGTCCGTCGGGTTCGCCGGCTGCTCATTTCGCTGCCCCTTCTGCCAGAATTACCGGATCTCCCAGGAGACCACGGCCCCGACCGAGACGGTGTCTCCTGAAGCGCTGGTGCGGATCGCCGAACGGGAACGTTCCTTTGGAATCGCGTATACGTACTCCGAGCCCCTCGTGCACCTGGAATACGTGCTGGACACGGCCCGGCTGGCCCGAGAGCGGGGCCTCAAGAACGTCCTGGTCTCCAACGGCTTCGTCAACCCGGGGCCGGCCGAAGAGCTTCTGCCTCTGATCGACGCGGCCAACATCGACTTCAAGAGCGCGGACCCGGAGTTCTACCGCCGGGAAATCGGCGGCGACCTGGAGGAGGTCAAGCGCTTCCTGACCCAGGCGTGCGGTCGCCTCAGCCTGGAGGTGACCACCCTGATCATCCCCACCAAGAACGACACCCCGGAAGAGATGCACACCCTGGCGGGCTTCCTGGCCTCCCTGAGCCCGGACATCCCCTACCACCTCTCTGCCTATCACCCCCAATACCGCTACAGCATCCCCCCGACACCGGCTTCCACCCTGCGCTCCCTGGCGAAGGTGGCCCAGGAGCACCTGCGCTACGTGTACCTGGGAAACCTGGGCGGCGAGCAGAGCGACACAGTCTGTCCCGGCTGCGGCGCCCTTCTGGTCGCCCGGCGAGGCTATGCGGTGACGGTACGGGGAGTCCAGGACGGGCGCTGCGCCGCCTGCGGTGCGGACGTGCCCATCACCGGGGTGTGAGCGGTCAGTGAGTGCCCGGTGAGCGGTCAGTGAGTGCCCGGTGAAACCCCGCGCCATGGAAGCGTCCCTGCAGCCCCGAAGCAGCGGTTCCCGCATCTCCCTGTACGTGTTCGACATGGGGGGCGTGGTCAGCCTGGACTGCGGCTACGAGCGCAAGGTCGCCGACAGCCTGGGCATGCCGGTGCACGAGCTGTACGCGCTGACCGATGCGGAGTTCCAGGAGCTGACCGCCGGGCGCATCTGCCTCGACGAGTTCTGGGCACGGGTGTCCCGGAAGACCGGTAAACCCATCCACGAGGACCTCTTCGAGGTGCACTTCCATCCACAACTCGACCACCGTGTGGTGCGTCTGGTGGAACGACTCCGGCAGGAGGCCAGGGTGGTGGTGGGCACCAACACGGTCGAGACCCACTACCGGGTCCACCAGCGCGAGGGGCACTACCGGCTCTTCGACGCTGTGTACGCCTCCTGCCGCATGGGGCTGGCCAAGCCGGACCCGCGGTTCTTCCGGCATATCTTGGAGCGGGAGGAACGCCGCCCAGAGGAGAGCGTGTTCGTGGACGATCGGGCGGAGAACGTGCAGGCTGCGGCCAAGCTGGGGATGGCGGCGATCCAGTTCACCGACGCCAGCTCCCTCGAGCGTGCGATGGCTCAGATGGCAGGCGGCAAGAACGCTATCTCCGGCTGATCCGCGTGTGCCCGTTGAAGCAGTAGGTGCAGAACCCCCCGGCCAAGAGCGGGTTGGCCAGCAGCCCTTCTTCGCTCACGTACCCCAGGGAGTCGGCCTCGATGAAATCCCGGATCTCCTCCACGCTCTTCGTGTAGGCGATCAGACGCCGGGTCTCGGCCGTGTCGATGCCCAGGTAGCAGCTGTGCCGATACGGGGGGCTGGAGACGCGGACGTGGACCTCCCGGGCGCCGAACTCCCGGATCAAACGGATCAGGTTCCGGAGCGTGGTCCCTCGGACGATCGAGTCTTCCACGACGATGACCCGCCGACCCTCGAGCACCGAGCGATTGGGGTTGTACTTCTTGCGCACCTTGGCATCCCGGATGGCCTGAGTGGGCTCGATGAAGGTCCTGCCGATGTAGTGGCTGCGGATCAGCCCGAAATCGAAGGGGATTCCCGACTCCGCGGACAGCCCCAGGGCGGCGAAGGTGCTGGAATCCGGGACCGGGATGACCACGTCCGCCTGCACCGGGTGCTCTCGCCACAACTGGCGGCCGAACTCCTTGCGGATCTCGCCGGTGGTGACCGGGCTGCCGTACAGAAAGCTGTCCGGCCTGGCGAAATAGATGTACTCGAAGATGCAGGCCTGCCGCTCCTGGGAAGGGAACAGCTGGCGCCGCCGCAGACCCCGGTCGTCGATGATCACCATCTCCCCCGGAGCCACCTCTCCCAGATTCTCGGCCCCGATGATGTCGAAAGCCACGGTCTCGGAGGCCACGACGTAGGAGCCCCGCAGGGAGCCGACCACAAGAGGGCGCACACCGGCGGGGTCGCGCACGGCGATCAGCTCGTTCGGGGTCAGCATCACGATCGAGTAGGCTGGCTGCACCCCCCGGAAACACTCCTCGATGATCCCCTCGATCGTGGTCTCCCGGGAGCGGGCGAAGTGATGCAGGACGATCTCCGTATCGCTGTCGGTCTTGAAAATGCACCCCGCCTGCTGCAGCCGCCGCTTCAGGCTCCCGCAGTTGGCGAACTGCCCATTGTGGGCGATGGCCACGGGTCCGTTCTTGGTCTCTGCGATCAGAGGCTGCGCGTTGTCGAGGTTCGAGCCCCCGAAGGTGGCGTAGCGGTTGTGCCCGATTGCCGCCCGGCCGTCCAGCTCGTGGAGCATGCTCTCCGAGAAGATCTCGTTGACGATGCCCATCCCGTAGCGGCTGTGGAACTTGCGGGCCGTGGCGGTCACGATCCCGCTGGACTCCTGGCCCCGGTGCTGGAGGTTGTGCAGCCCCAGGTAGACGTACTCCGCCGGCTTGACCACCCCCCAGATGCCGAAGACCGCGCAGCGGTCCCGGATCACGTCCCGATTCCC
>JAFGFV010000510.1 GCA_016930895.1 Spirochaetales bacterium
ACTCGGTCCGGGAGAACTACCTGCTCAAGGTCGCCTCCGAGGGATTGATCGGGGAACGCATCTGTTTCCAGGGTGCCACGGCCAAGAACCGGGCCCTGGTGGCGGCCTTCGAGGAGAAGCTCAAGAAGCCGATCTTCGTGTCGAAGTTCTGCCACCTGGCAGGGGCTCTGGGAGCGGCACTGAGCCTGCAGGACCGCCGGAAGGCGGAGGGCGAACCGGCGCCGGCGCAGCGTGCCGGCGGCTTCCGGGGCATCGAGCTGTACCGGGAGTCGATCCCGGTCCGGTCCGAGACCTGCACCCTCTGCGCGAACCACTGCCGGCTGCGCGTCGCCGAGGTGCAGGGTCAGAGTGTCGCTTACGGCTTCCTGTGCGGGCGGGACTACGACGTCCAGCGTTTCGTGAACCGGAACACCTCCGGCTTCGACCCGGTGCGGGAGGTGCGGAGGATCCAGCGGGAGGTGGAGGCTACGTCGCCGGAGCTGGGGCCGGTGCGCTCCCGGCAGGCCGCTGTGAGGATCGGTCTTCCGGCGGCGCTGCACGTTTTCGAGGAGCTGTCGCTGTGGACGCGCTTCTTCGCGGAGCTTTCGATCCCGACCGTGACCAGCGAGGGCTACTCGGACGCGCTGGTGCGGGGCAAAGAGCTGGCAGGTGCGGAGTTCTGCGCTCCGGTGACCGCCCTGCACGGGCACGTGCGCCACCTGGCCGACAGCTGTGACTACGTCTTCCTGCCGACCGTGCTGGAGGCTCCCCGCCCCCGCCCCAGCCGAGGCTTCGCCGGGCGGAGGGCTCAGCGGCTGCGGTACTACTGCTACTACACCCAGTTTTCTCCGACGATCGTAGCGTCCGTGCCGGAGGCGGCGCCGGAGGGAACGCTGCTGACGCCGCTGGTGGACCACGGGACCCTCGAGCCCGGCGCCAGCGGGGCCGCGGGGAGGACCGGGTGGCTGCGTTCGGTGCGACGGGCCCGGGAGCGCACAAAACGGGAGCTGTTCAAAGCCCTCGGCAGGGTGGTGGGCGGATTGCGCTACGAGGAGGTCGCCGGGGCCTACGATCGCGCCGTACAGGCGTATTCCGGGGTTCGGGAGCGGCTGCAGGAGCTGTACCGCCGGGACGAGGAGGCCGACGGCGACATCCGCGTGGTTCTGGCCGGCCGGCCTTACCTGGTGCTCTCTCCTGCGATGAACAAGGGCATCCCGGAGATCTTCGGATCTCTAGGGGTCCGGGCTTACTACCAGGACATGATCCCCCCCGCGGACGAAGGGCCCGTGGAGTCCCTCCTGGACGCCTTCCACTGGCACTACGCCGCCCGGATCCTGGAGACCGCCCAGGCCTGCGTGCAGACCGAAGGGCTGTACCCGGTGCTGGTCACTGCCTTCAAGTGCTCGCCGGACTCCTTCATGATCGAGTACTTCAGGCGCCTGCTGGATGCTCACGGCAAGCCATACCTGATTCTTCAGATCGACGAGCACGACGCCAACCTGGGCTACGAGACCCGCATCGAGGCGGGGGTGCACAGCTTCCGCAACCACTACCGGGGTAGCCGGAGGGAGCCCGAGCGCCGGCTGGCGCCGGGACCGCGGTCCGAGGTTCCGCCGCCTGCCTGCCGGCCGGCCTTGAGCGTGGCGCCGGAGGTCGAGACCGCCCTGGATGGCAAGACGCTGCTGTTCCCCAACTTCGACCCGCTGTCCGCGCCCCTGGTGGTGGCGCACCTGCAGCGGGCCGGCATCGACGCGCGGCTCCTCGAAGAGACGCCCCTGTCGATTCAGAAGGGGATGCGCCTGAATACCGGGCAGTGCATCCCGATCAGCGTGATCACTCAGGAGGTGGTCGACCACATCCGCGAGCACGGACTGGACCCGGCCCGGACCGTGCTCTGGATGGGCCGCTCCAACTGGTCCTGCGGCATCCACCTGTATCCCCAGTACATCAAGAGCCTGCTCGAGGCCCAGGGCATGGGTCAGACGGGCGTGTACGTGGGGGAGATCTCTCACTTCGAGCTGTCCCCGCGACTGGTGGTGGGGACCTACTTCGCGTACCTGTTCGGGGGACTGCTGCGCCGCATCGGCTGCCGAATCCGCCCGTACGAAGCCCAGGCGGGCGCGACGGACCGGGGGATCGCGGAGGCCAGGGAGCAGTTTGTCGAAGCCTTCCGGGGCCGGCGCTCGCGCCTGCAGACCCTGCGGGAGGTGATCGGACGCCTGGAGTCGATTCCGCTGACGGTCGGCAGCGGGTCGGGCGGTCCCGGCCGTCCAAAGGTCGCGATCTTCGGGGATCTGTACGTGCGGGATAACGACGTCATGAACCAGGACCTGGTGCACTGGATCGAGGCGGCGGGGGGCGAAGTAGTCACGACTCCCTACAGCGAGTACATGCGGATCATCGCGGAGGCGTACTTCCGCCAGTGGGCCAAGCAGGGAACGATCCTGCCGGTTCTGAAGAACAAGGCGCTGCTGGCGGCCATCCGTATGGCCGAACGGCGCTTCTTCCCGCTGTACGAGTCCTACGTGAGCCCCCCGGAGTCCTTCCACCACCCCGAGGTCGAGCGGGAGCTGCAGATGTTCAACCTGCGGCTGGAGCTCTCGGGAGAGTCCTACGACAACGCCCTCAAGATCCTGCACCTGCTGCGGGTGCACCCGGACATCTCCCTGTTCGTGCAGACCAACCCGGCCTTCTGCTGCCCTTCCCTGGTGACCGAAGGCATGACCCGCAGGATCGAGGAGTTGACCGGCGTGCCGGTGGTGACCCTGACCTACGATGGCACCGGGGCGCCGAGAAACGACCTGATCATGCCGTACCTCAGGTACCCCCGGCGCGGCTGCGGAGCGCGCACGGGTGCGTGAGGGCCACCGGGGGCCGGGCTTCGCCGGCGCCGGGCGGGGGCGCGGGGGAAGCCGCGTGGGGTCGCCGGAGTGTACTGGGCACGGGTGGGGGCGTGGGGTATAATCCCGGAGACAGGGCATGCACAGCCAGCGGGCTCGACAGATCGAACGCTTCGCCTGGGTCGCGGTGGTCGGCAACCTGGTCCTGGCGGCGGTCAAGATCGCCGCAGGAGTCCTCGGGGGCAGCCTGGCGGTGCTCGGGGACGGGCTGGACTCCACCATCGACGTGGGCGCCTCGGCGATCACGCTCTTCGCGGCGCGGATCATCGCCAAACCGCCGGACCGTACCCACCCCTACGGACATTTCCGCGCCGAAACCATCGCCAGCAAGACCCTCTCGTTCGTCATCTTCTTCGTGGGGGCGCAGCTGGCCCTGTCCACGGTGCACCGGCTGGCGGCCGGGGTGCCGCCGGGGGTTCCGGAGCCCATGGCCCTGTATGCCGTCCTCCTGTCGGTGGCCGGCAAGGCGGCGCTGGCGATCCTGCTCTCCCGCTCTGGCAGGCGCCTGTCGAGCAGCATGCTGGTGGCCAACGGCAAGAACATGAGGAGCGACATCCTGATCTCCGGGGGGGTGCTGGTCGGGCTCGTGTTCACCCGGTGGCTCCACTTGCCGCTTCTGGACCCCGTCGTGGCCCTGGCCATCAGCGTGTGGATCATGAAGACGGCCTTCGGGATCTTCCTCGAGTCCAACAAGGAGCTGATGGACGGACTGGACGACCCGACCATCTACCCTATTGTGTTCGAGGCGGTGGCGGGGGTCTCGGAGGCGGCCAACCCGCACCGTGCCCGGGTCCGGCAGCTGGCGAACATGTACCTGATTGATCTGGACATCGAGGTCGATGGCTCCCTGACCGTGGCCGAGGCCCACGACATCGCGGTGCGGGTCGAGAAGCGCATCAAGGAGAGGTTGGACAACGTGTACGACATCATGGTGCACGTGGAGCCTCTGGGCAACGTGGAGGACGAGGAGCGCTTCGGCATCACGGAGAAGGGGGAGGGCTCTGGGGGCGGAACGGCCCAGTCTGAGGGTCAGGAGGGCCAGGGCTGAGGCCCGATTCCCCGCCTACAGGTGCAGCTCGAGGATGTCCCGGTCCTGCACCGGCTCGTGGGGTGAGACCGTGATAGGGTGCTCCGAGCTGCGCCACAGCCGGGCAAAGCGCAGGCTCTCGGCGAAATCCTTGTGGATGAGCCGGCAGATATCGGCGACGCTCTGACCTGCAAAGACGGTGTAGGGCCTGGAGAGGTCCGGCTTGTCTCCCGGCGCCTTGGTGTAGACGCGCACGATCTGCAGCCACTCGAAGAGCATCCGGGGCAGGACTCCCACCGAGGCGGGATCGTGGGCGCAGATCGGAACGACCTCCAGGCCGCCGTCCAAAGCGCCCGCGGTCAAGCCCGTCTCGGCGGGCCCCGATGGGGCGGCGGCTGCCGAAGCCGCCTGCTCGGCCAGCAGCTCCTTCAGGAGCTCCAAGCGTGCCTGGGCGCCCGGGGCATCGAGCTTGTTGGCGGCGATCCGGCAGCGCACCTGGCTCTCCTCTTTCGGGTCTTTCTCCGGGACCAGGCGCACGTGACGGGCCCTCAGGGCTGCCGCCACCGCTTCCAGGTCTTCGAGCAGGCTGTCGGCGGACAGGTCCGCCACCAGGAGCAGCGCATCGGCGCTCCGCACCAAACCCAGCAGGTGAACCGGCATGCAGTCCGGCGTCACCGGCGGGCTGTCCACCAGCTGGATCTGGATGTCCTCGTAGGCAGCCATGCCCGGGAGCATGTGGGTGGTGGTGAAGGGATAGTCACCGATTTCGGGACTGGCGTTGGTCAGGGCCGCCAGGATCGAAGACTTTCCGCAGGAAGGCGGGCCGGCCAGAATGACCTGGGCCGCGCCTTCGCGGGCGAACCCCAGACCGGGCCCGCCGCCCTTTTTTCCAGAGCTCTCCATCTGCCCCTTGAGCTTGGAGAGCTTGCGCCTGAGGTCGGCGAAGAGGTGGTCGGTGCCCTTGTGCTTGGGAAGCAGAGCGATCATGTCCTCGAGGCAAGCGACCTTCTCGTCGATCGTCGCGGCTTTCCGAAACGCCTCTTCCGCCTTCCGGTACTCGGGAGTGACGTTGGTCGGCATGCCTCACAGTATACCCGATGCCGCCGCGCCGGGAACCCCGCCGGGAACCCCGCCACAGCTCCCGGTGTTGACTCGCAGGACCGGGTTCTGCGGCGGGCCTATCGATGGTAGAATGGGCTGGAGCTCATGAACTACCGCCTGTCCAAGTCCAAGTACCTGACCGGCCTGAACTGCCTGAGGGCCCTGTGGCTGACGATCCGGGAACCGGGTAAGGCGGCGCCGCCCTCCCCTGCCCAGGAGTACATCTTCGAGCAGG
>JAFGFV010000511.1 GCA_016930895.1 Spirochaetales bacterium
CTGTGGCACTGGCGGGAGGGCGACCTCCCGCAGCCGTCTACTGCGGCCCGATCACCGTCCCGGTGAAGCTCTCCCCGCTCAGGATCGCCTTGAGGTTGGCGATGTCCCGGCCCGCCGCGACCACCACGGTCAGGGCGATCTTGGCCGCGTAGGCCGTGGCCACGGGATCGAAGGGTGCGTTCTGTCCCGGGGTCCACTCCCGTCCCACGAGCTGTTGCAGCTCGGCCCAGCGCATTCGCTCCAACGGACGCGCCTGCGGGTGGGTTCGGGGATCCGCCTCGTAGACCTGGGGGATGTTCGAGAGGTTGAGCAGGGTACCAGCCTGGAACTTCTCGGCCAGCAGGACCGCATCGTAGTCGGTCGAGAATCCGGGTTTCCAGCCTGCCCCGACCAGCACCCGGCCCGGAAACACGCTCACCTCCACCGGGTCGGTCACGACCCGTTCGCCGCAGAAGGGGGCCAGCAGCTGCCGCAGCAGCTCGGCGTTCAGGCGGGTGGCGGCGATGCCGATCCAGTCCTGCGCGTCGGCCTCAGGCGCCGGCGGCCCGGCCGCCGACGGCCCGACGGAAGCCAGGACCTCGCGGTAGGCCCGTTGGTACTCCCGGGCGGGGCCCCCGCCGCCGCAGACCAGGATGAGCCGGCGCTCCGGGTCCTCTTCCAGGTACTCGACGAGGGTCTGCCGCAGCTCCCGGAGAAAGGGAACGTCCACTCCGTCCGGGGCGATGATCGACCCGCCCAGCGAGATCACTTTCGTGTCGAGCACGGCGCAATCCTCCTGGGCTCGAGTGTAGGCCGTCTGCCGGGAACGTGGCAAGCGCCGCCGCCGGTTGCCAAAGCGCCGACGGAGCATGTATACATACCCTGGTCTCTCGAGGAGAGACTCACACCCGGCGGCAAGGAGCTTCACGTGAAGGTGCTGATTTCCGACAAGACCCACGAGATCTGCGGGCGGACGCTGCAGGGTTTCCCGCGGCTGGAGGTCGTGCAGAAGCCCGGAATGAACCCGGAGGAGCTGCGCGTCCAAACGGCCGATGCCGCGGCGCTGATCGTCCGCTCGGCGACCAAGGTGACCCGCGAGCTGATCGCGGCAGCGCCGGCACTCAAGGTGATCGGCAGGGCCGGAGCGGGGGTGGACAACATCGACGTGGCCGCGGCCACCGCGCGGGGGATTGTGGTCATGAACACCCCTGGAGGCAATTCCAACGCGGTGGCCGAGCTCGCTCTGGGCATGATGTTCGCCCTGGCCCGGAGCATTCCCCGGGCGGACTCCTCCATGAAGGCCGGGGGCTGGGAGAAGAAGCAGCTGGAAGGCTGCGAGCTGGCCGGCAAGACCCTCGGGCTGGTGGGGGTGGGTAGGGTCGGCGCCCGGGTGGCCCGCAAGGCGGCCTGCCTGGAGATGAAGGTCCTGGCCTGTGATCCCCTCATCGCGGGGGAGGACATCCGGGCCCTCGGGGCAGAGCCCGTGGCCCTGGAGCGCCTGCTGGCGGAAAGCGATTTCATCAGCATCCACGCGCCCAGGAATCCGGAGACTGCCTGGATGATCGGTCGGGACGCCTTCGCGAAGCTCAAGCCCGGGGCCTACCTGGTCAACTGCGCTCGCGGAGGAATCGTCGTGGAAGGGGACCTTCTGGAGGCCCTCGAGTCCGGGAGGGTCGCGGGGGCCGCCGTGGACGTTTACGACCAGGAGCCGCCCCAGGAGCGCAGCCTGGCGGAGCATCCCCGGGTGATCGCCACCCCCCACATCGGCGCCTCCACCCGGGAAGCGCAGATCGTCGTGGCGCAGATGATCGCGGACCAGGTGGGGCGTTTCCTGACGGCGGGCGAGGTGATCCACGCGGTGAACCGGTAGAGGGCGCCGAGGGGCGCGAGGAGGGGCTCGGTAGCCTCCCGGGGCTTTATGCGATATATTGAAGTCAGGGACCTGAGCCGCATGGAACACTCTAAGGATATCACCGATATCCTGCGTTCGTGGGAATACGACTCCGACAACCAGGTCAGGATCATCCAGGCCGACGACGGCCGGGAGGTGCTGCAGATACGGCAACCCCTCGGAATCGAGCAGTACGAGCTCGACGGCAGGCCCGACGGCAAGAGCCCGGAGAACCGGGAATGCTTCCTCGAGGTGCTCCAGGCCCGCCTGGAAAGCCACCTGGCGGAGCACGGAAGCGACGCGGGCTACCGGGTCAGCCATCGGGATTTCGTCGAGCTGCAGAACGAGGCGGTTCTCTACTACTACCGGTACCTGGTGCTGTTTCAGATCGGGGATTTCGAGCGCACGATTCGGGACACAGAGCACAACCTCGCCATCTGCGACCTGATGGAAAACTACGCCGAGGCGGTGGACGACAAGAAGGAAGTCCTCCAGTACCGTCCCTATATCCTTCGCATGAATGCCATCTCCAAGGCCATGATCTCCCTTCAGCAGCAGCTCCAGACGGCAGCCAGGGAGATCCTGGAGTCCGCGATCGCCGAAATTGAAGGCATGCCGGAGATCGATACCCCGGCGTTTCAGTTCGAGCGGATTCGCTCCCTCAAGTACCTGCGCTCGACCCTGCAGCAGGTGCTCGAGCAGAAGGCGTCCCCTCTGGATAGCCTCCGGCAGGAGCTCGACGCGGCGATCCAGGACGAAGACTACGAGAAGGCCGCGGAGCTGCGCGATCGGATCCGGGCCCTCAAGCAAGACTACGAGCTCTAGAGATTCCACCACACGCCGTGGCAGCAGTCAGCCAAATGCAGCGCGAACCAGGAGGAGGATGTCGTTGATGCGGTCGTTGTTCCGCAAGCCCAGGCAGCCGGAGGCCGGTGAGCTGGTCGAAGAGCGGTGGAGCTCGTCCTTCGGGCCCCTGCATCGCGGCCGCTTTGCCAGGGAGGTCTCCCGGGACTACACCACCACCGTGCGCCGCGGTAGACTGGAGCTCACGATCCTCAAGCCCGACTGTTTTGCCTGGACCACTGCGCCCTACCGGTACAGGGACTTCGTGCTCGAGGGCAGGATTTCCATCGATCCCGGCAACGGGCACAGCGCCGCAGGGTTCGTGTTCCGCCAGATCAACGAGGAGAACTTCTACTACTTCCTGCTGTCCAACCGAGGTCAGTTCCGCCTCGACGTGGTCTTCAACCGAAACCCTTTTCACCTGATCCAGTGGACGCCGGTCCACCTGGGCGAGGCAGACGGCGGCGAGCTCAAACTGCTGGACCTGCGGTTGCTCGCGCGGGGAGACCGCTTCGCCTTCTTCCTGGACGACGAGTGGATCGCGGAGGTCAACGACGACACGATCCCCGAAGGGGCCTTCGGATTCGCCGCCCAGAACTACGGCGATCATCCCGAAGGGCGCTTTTTCCTGAACAGCGTGACGGTGGACTCCCGCCCCGTGGAGGTGGAGCGGGAGTATTACCGCTGGGTGCACGTGGTGCCTGCACGACCGGAGTCCCGCATCACCCTGGCCCGCAGCTTTCTGGCCATGGGCAAGCCCGTGGAAGCCCTCGGCCAGCTCCGGCGAGGCGTGCTCGAGGGCTCGGCCGGGGCCGAGGAGCTGCTGCTCCTGGGCCAGTGCTACCTCGGGAGCCAGCTGTACCCCGAGGCCGTCGAGGCCCTGGACCGCTGCCTGGCCCTGGAGCCGCACAACCGGGCGGCATTGGTCAACCGGGCGGACGCCTTGTACCTGGGGCGGGACTACCTTGCCGCCAGAGACTACCTGGTCGGGCTCCTGACTCGCGAGCCGGGGCTGTCGCAGGACCCCTACCTGCGCAGCCTGCTGGGAAGCTGCGAGTACTCCCTGGGCAACTGGGAGCTCTCGGAACGGTCGTACCGGGCCGCGGTGGAGGGGGAGCCGGAAAACGCCCTGTACCGGGAAAATCTCGCCCGCAGCCTCGAACGGCTGGGGCGTTCGAGCGAGGCCCTGCAGGCCTACCTCGAGGCGGGACGTCTGCTGTTCCACGCCCAAATGCACGACGAGCTTTCCCTGGTGATCGCCCGCGCCCAGTGGCTGCTCGGCCCGGGGCAGGAAGCGGCGGGACTGGAGCTGGAGGCCCTGGAGGGCATGATGCTCTACCAGGAAGGCAAGCGCCGGGAGGCGGAGACGGTGTTCCGGGAGCTGCTGGAGCGCGGCTTCGCGGACAGCGCGGTGGAGTACCTGTACGGGCTGATTCTCATCGAGAACGGGCGCCGCGCCGCAGCCGAGCCCTATCTGGCCAGCGCGGCCGCCCGGGAGGATTCGATCGCCCTGTACTGGTTCCGCCTGGCCGAGAACCGCTATCTCCTCCAGCAGGAGGGCCCCTCGACCTGCGGGCTCGACGAGGCCCTGGAGCGGGCTTACGGCCTGGATTCCCAGGACCCCTGGATCAACAACCTGTACGGCCAGGTGCTGATCCATCGCAGCCAGCCGGAGCGCGCCCTGGAGTTCTTTCAGAGGGCCCACACCGCGGCCGAGGACTCGGTGGACATCCTGAAGAACTGGGGCGATGCCTTGCTGCGCCTGGGCCGCTGCCAGGAGGCCGTGGAGCTGGCCGACAGGGGCCTGGAGCGCTGCGGGGAGCAAGCGCAGCTTCTGAATCTCCGGGGCAACAGCCGCGTGCAATTGGGGCAGTTTGCGGCGGCCCGGGAAGACTACGAGCGGGCGCTGGAGCTGGAGCCGGACAACCTGGACTTCATGGAGAATTGCGCCACCTGCTGCCTGGAGCTCGACCTGATCCTGCGGGCCGAGGAGCTGCTCAACCACGTCCTGGAGAAGAGCCCGAGCGCCTGGGCTTACAACCTGACCGGCAGCCTGGCAATGCGCAAGAACGAGCACGAGAGGGCGCGCCTCGCCTTCGAGGAGGCGCTCAAGCTGGACCCCGGAAACCGGGAGGTCGAGCTCAACCTGGTTTCCCTGCATCTGGACCAGGGTCACTATGAGGAGGCAAAAAAGGCGCTGCGGCCGCTCCTGGAGTCCGACCCCGAAGACTCCAGGGCGCGGGAGCTGCGGGAGCGCCTGCGGGAGCGCTTCGAGACCAGGCTGGTCTGCGACGGCTGCGGGCGCGAGTGGTGGGTGCCCCGGGAGATCCCTCCCCAGCCGGGTTTCTCGCTGCGGGGCGAGCCACCCGGGGAGGCACCCGCGGGCCGGTGCCCGTCCTGCGGCCGTCTGTACTGCATCGCCTGCGCATCCGCGCACGTAGCGGGGCAGAGGCTGATCTGCCCCGAGTGCGGCGAGCCCCTCCGGATCTCGGAAGAGCCCCTCAAGTACCTGCTGCTCCAGTACGTGAACGCGGCCTCGGGGAGCGAGACGGGGCCGAGAGCCGGTCGGGCGCTCGGCGCCGAACCTTGACAAAGGAGTACCTTGATTACTATGGTGGGGACTGTCTTGAAGAAGCTCACTCGCTGGTGTCACGTCATCGCATGGCTGCTGCTCGCCTCCCAGGGGGTCCCGGCTCAGGACATCCAGACAGCCGAGAACTACTTCGACGAGGTGTCGGCGCGCTACGGCAAGATCCAGGACTACAGCGCCACCATTTCGATTACCCAGGGCGAAACGGTCATGAGCGGCAAGCTGTACTACAAGAGCCCGAACCTCCTGCGGATCGATTTTGCCGATCCCGAGGAGCAGGTGCTCGTGACCAACGGGGAAATGCTGACGGTCTATATTCCTCGCTACGAGGTCATCCTCGAGCAGAAGCTCAAGCGGCGGAGCCAGGCGGCCCTGGCCAACATGGCCTCCGAGCAAGGCCTGAATCTCCTCAAGAAGAACTACGGTGTAGCCTACCTGACCGGGCCCGAGTTCGTGCCCCTGGAGGATGGCTCCCAGGAGATGGTGCGGCAGCTCAAGCTGACCAGCCGCTCCACAGCCGAAGGCTTCAGGCAGATCGTCATCGCCGTGGGACGAAATGGACTGATCCGGCGGATCACCGGCGTCACCTTGGGCTACGAGGAGTTCGTGTTCGACCTGACCGAGATCGGGCTCAACCAGGGCATCCCGGACACGAGGTTTGAGTACGACTCGCCGGCATACGCCAACGTCTATCAGAACTTCCTGTTCGAAGCCGAAGAATAGGGTGGGTATGGAGTCACTAGGTCAGAAGCTGAGAGAAGCGAGAGAACGGCACAACGTCTCCCTGGAGCAGGTCGCCCGGGATACCCACATCTCCAAGCAGTACCTCGAGGCTTTGGAGGAAGAGAGCTTCGGCTCGATTCCGGGGGAGACGTACATCGTCGGTTTCCTCCGCAACTACGCCGAGTACTTGGCCCTGAATCCCGAAGAGATGGTCTCCCTGTACCGCAACCTGAGGATCCAGGAACAGCCGCTGCCCATGACCGAGCTGCTGGACCGCGGCAAACCCAAGGTGCCGAGGCGCTTTCTCGCCCTGGTCGTGGTCCTGATCGTGATCCTGGGCGGGGCCGCCTACCTGATCTACCGCTTTGGCTTCGCTGGCCGCGAGGCCGGGGCCCGGCCCGAGGCGCCCGCCGCCCAAGCGGCCGAAGGGGCGGCCGAGGAGTTCCTGTTCCAGGAAGAGGCGATCACGCGCTGGTTCACCCAGAGCGACGTCCTGGTGGTCCCGCTGAACGGGAGCTCGTACCGCATGGTCTTGAGCGAAATCGCCAACCGGCTGACCGTCCGCATTCCCGGCGGATCGGTGGAGCTGAACATCGGCGAGGAGAGGCAGCTGGACCTGAACACGGACGGCCGCAACGACGTCCTGTTTCGCCTGAACGATCTGGATGCGACCCAGGTGGCCCGGCGGGCGAACATCAGCCTGTACAAGGTCACCAAGGATTCGCTGGTCCAGGTCCCGGCGGCACCCGCGGCGGCTCCGCAGCCGGCGGC
>JAFGFV010000083.1 GCA_016930895.1 Spirochaetales bacterium
CCGAACGCGGCGCCGATGATGATGCCGACGGCCATGTCCAGGACGTTGCCGCGCATGGCGAACTCTTTGAACTCCTTGAACATTGCTCCCGCCTCCTCCAAGAAGATACCGCGAGCGGACGGCCCCGTCGGGCGACCTCCGCGTCCTTCCCGTTCAGCTACCTGCCTGCCCGGCGGAACATCCCTTCGACTTCCTCGCGGGAGTGCTCGTAGGCGGTGTTGCAGTTGACGCAGGTGGTGACCACCGGAAATGTACCATGCTCCAGCATGTCCCGCAACTCCTCGGCGGGGAGAGCGCTCAGGAAGCGTCCGAAGCGCTCGCCGCTGCAGTGGCACATGAAGGCGACCCGCCGGCTGCCAAGGAACAGCGGGGAGAACTCCCCGAACCACTCCCGAACGAGCGCTTCGGCTTCCTGGCCCGCTGCGAGGCGTTCGCCGATCGAAGGCAGGTCCCCGAACAGCTCTTCGATGCCCGCGACCGCATCGGGCCGCGCTTCCGGAAGACGCTGCAGGAGAAGCCCGCCGGCGCTGGCCACAGCGCCCCCCGCCCCGAACTTCACGCTGAGCGACAGGGCGGCCGGGGTCTGCTCCGAAACCAGGTAGTAGTGGGCCAGGTCCTGCGCCAGGGTTCCGTGGAGCAGCTCGACCTGGCCCGTGAAGGGCTGCTTGGCGTCCTGGAGGTGGCGGGTCACCGACAGAACGCCGCTCCCGAGCAGGCCCGGGAGGGAGAGCGCCTCTCCTCCGTCGGGGAGAGGAACTCCGTCCCGTTGAAGGTAGCCCCGGACCTCCCCGAAGGCGTTTGCCTCGACGGACAGCCCACCGACGGGGCCGGAGCAGGTTACCTGGAGCTGCAGCCGGTCCGGGGCCTTGAGGTTGGAGCTCATGAGGGCGGCGGCCAGGTACGCGTGTCCCAGCACCAGGGTCTCCAGTTGGCCCAGCTCGTGGTTGGCCCGCATCTCGTTGACCATGCGCGTCCCGCAGACGAAAGCTCCGCGCAGGCCCCCGTAGTCCAGGATGAAGTGATGCAGACGGTCCCGGGCGCTGGCTTCCAGCTGTTCCCGCAGGTCCGCGCCGAATGGCCGTTTCTTGATCACCGTTCACAGCCCCGGCTGCCGCGAGGCAGCCTCGGTACGATCCTCGGGACCCGCCGCCGGTATTCTTCGTACTGGGCTCCGAACTGGTGGACTAGCAGGCGCTCCTCGTGGAAGGAGCCGACTACGAAGTACACGCTGATGCAGGCAAACAGCACCAGCAGGTTCAGGGTCATGCGGGGCATGAGCCACATCACGAGCAGGCTGGTGGTGTACATGGGATGCCGGACGTGCCGGTACAGACCGCGGTTCACCAGGCGGGCTTGGAAGGTGTCGGTTTGCCCCCGCAGCTGATGGAGACCCACGAAGTCCGAGGCGTCCGTGGCCCGGACGGTCCACACCATTCCCACCAAGGCCGCGATCTGACCGGCCACCATGAGCCAGCGCCAGGGCGAGGGCACTGCGTACACGAGGCGGTCCGGCAGACGCACCATCAGCCCCACCAGGGGCATCAGCGTCGAGACGGCCACCAAGACGAACGCGAAGCGGTACCACCGCCTTGCGCCGTCCCCGAACACCCGGGCGGCCAGCCGCTTGGTCTTGAGGCTGGCCAGGGTGGTATGCAGTCCGGCCCAGGCGGCGAAGTACACGACGATGAGCAGGACGCTCATGAGCCGCTCTCCTCCTCATCGCGGTGGACGTGCACGACCCTGGCCGGCGGGAAACCATTGAAGTGGGTGGCCGTCGCGTAGCTGTAGGC
Source organism: Spirochaetales bacterium (assembly GCA_016930895.1). Next base: position 1,791 of record JAFGFV010000083.1, read on the forward strand.
GCCGATGTTTTCGCTGTACACCAGGTCGCCGAGCTCCAGGTCGGGGAGCGTCGCGCTCAGAGAGATGGTGTCCAGGGCGTCGCAGGTGGGACCGTAGACCGCACACACCGTCTCGGGGCTTTCCTTGAAGGCCTTGAGCCGGTACTGGCAGCGGTCGAACACGATCCCGGAAAACGTCTGGTACACCCCGTCGTCGAGATAGTAGCGCCGCTTCCCGTCCCGGTCGGTCTTGCCGATTACCGCCGTCACGGCGGTGGCGGCGGTGGCCACCAGGAACCTGCCGGGCTCGGCGGCGATGTCGATGGACGGCGGGAACAGCCGCTCGAGCTCCCCGTGGATCGCCGCGGCCAGCTCCGAGAAGGGCCGTACACTGTCGTTGTACGGGGCCGGAAAACCGCCGCCGATGTCCAGCACCTTCAGCCCGCCGTGGCCGTGCAGCCGGGCTTCTCGGAGTATCCCCTCGGCCACCTCCAGGGCCTTGACGTAGTTGGCCACGTTGGTGTTCTGGCTGCCCACGTGGAAGCTCAGCCCCTCCACCCCGAGCCCCCCCTGCCGGGCTGCATCGAGGAGCTCGAGGGCTTCCCCCGGAGGGGCGCCGAACTTGGACGAAAGCTCCACGACGGCCCCCGTATTGGGCACCTGGAGGCGCAGTACCAGGCCGGCGTGGGGAGCGTGCGCCTGGATCTTGCGGATCTCCTCCCGGTTGTCGAAGGTCACCAGAGGCTTGTACGGGTCCAGCTCCCGAAGCGTCTGGACGGCCTTGATGGGATTGGCGTAGATGATCTTTCCCCAGATGAACTCCTGCCGCTCACGCTCGGGAAGGCGGCGGACGTTCTCGTGCACGAGCAGGAACTCGGGCATCGAGGCCACGTCGAAACTGGCCCCAAGCTCGTAGAAGGTTCGAACGATCGCCGGGTCAGGGTTGGCCTTGACCGCGTAGTAGATCTGGACGCGGGGCAGGTGCCTGCGGAACTCCTGGTAGTTTTTCCGGAGGATCGCGTGGTCCACCACGATCAGCGGGGTCCCGTGCTGCCTTGCCAGGGACTGGAGGAGCTGTGGATCGGTCATGCTGGTTCCCTCGGCCAGGCTCCAGGGCCGGAGGCGGGGAGCCTGCTCTCCAAATGATACGGCCGGTCCGAGGTGCGGGTCAACACGGACCGGGGTGCTGTAGTGCGGGCAGGCGCGCGGGGGCGCCGCGGTTGACAAGGGCAGGAGCCCCCCCGATAATGGACGCCTGGGCGCTGAAGAGGAGCCCTGAAGAGGGGCGCATCATGCTGGAGCAGGGAACCCGCCGGGAGCTCGAGCGGGAAGCGGAAGACCACATCACCCTGGGCACGCTGCTCCGGCGCGAGCGGGAGGAGCCCAGGAGACTCGCGGTCGAGAGGGTGCTGGCCGCCAACCTCTCCGTCGCGCAGAAGATCCAGAAGATCCAGGCAATCGACGCGGAAGAAGACGACCAGGGGGTGCAGCGGGTGCTTCGGGGGGCGGCGGAACAGGCCACCCGCCGGCAGCTCTCGCGGGTCCTGGAGAGCATCAAGCTATCCCGCTCCAGGGCGCCGTACCTGAGCTACCTGCTCCGGGAGCGCGATCGCCTGCGGCAGTTCGGGCGGCAGACCCACGTCCTGGAGGCCCGGCTCCTGCCGCCGGCGGTCCGGGCCAGCCAAGGTCTCCAGTTCTTTTTCGTCAGGAAGCTCCAAAGCTGGGCAGGGGAGCTGTCCGAGAAGCTCGCCCTGGTGAAGGAGGTGGGCTGGCTGTATCTTACCCGGCGCCGCTACAACCTCGCAGTGCTGCTCAAGCACCTCTGCGAGCGCATCCTGGCCTTCGACTTCGTGCATCTGGATTACCGCGATCGGGACCTGATCGACAAGATGCGCCGGATCGAGTCTCTGTTCCTGGCGCTCCACTATCGCCCCGAGTATCTCGAGGACCTGCTCGCCGCGGCTCGGACGGTCTACGCCAGGCAGGGCAAGGCCGAGGAATCCGACGCCATGGCGGATCTGATCAACCGGATCCTGATGCCGGAGGTCACTCTCCCGTCGCTGTACAACGCCCTGCTGGGGTTGAACATGGTCAAACAGCGACGCTGCCTTGCCTTCGCCGACCTGGTGCGGCCCGGGCTCGGGGACGTGGTCAGCACGGAGGAGTTCGACTGCGACCCGCGCGTGCGCAAGCGGATGGAGGAGTACATCGATACGGCCGTCGGGTCTGTCAAGAGGCTCCATGAGCAGCTCTTCGAGGTGCGGCGACTGAACGACTACATGCGCTACGATGACCTGGGGCAGCCGGACACGGGTTTGCTGCGGAGCCTGTACGAAACCCCGGGCGGCCGGAGCCAGGGCAACTTCGACGCCGACCAGGAGAA
>JAFGFV010000084.1 GCA_016930895.1 Spirochaetales bacterium
CAGGTAGACGATGTGGATGTACAGGTGGTGGGGTACCGGAAAGGCAAGGCTTCCGTCGTCCCCTTCGCCCCTGCGTCCCAACGCCCTGCGGGTCCCGGTGACCCATCGCGACACGAACAGGTACAGCACGAACAGCAGGGTCGACAGCAGGCACAGGAGGTCCCCGGGGAGGCTCCCCCCGCGCCCGGCGCTCCCGCCCAGTGCGGCACCCAGACCTCCATGATCCACCACGAACAGCCAGCCGGCCCCGGCCACCACCAGGCCGAGCGAGGCCAGTGCATGCAGCGGGACCTGTCGACGCCGCAGGAAGCGCTCGCCCAGGGCAAAGAACACCGGGTTGATTGAGAAGAGAAAGGTGCCGCTGGCCACGCTGGTGTGCTCGAGCCCGGCGACGAAGGCGTGGAAATGCAGGCCCAGGAGCACTCCCGGCACGAGCAGGAGCATCACTTCGAGGGCCCCACCCCGGCTCACCAGACGCCGCCAGGCCGGCACGCAGAAGGGCGCCAGCACCGCGCCGGCCAGGATCATCCGGAACGAGGCCACCACCGGCGGGGGAAAGCGGCACAGCTTGATCAGTACCCCGGAAATGCCGAAGCTCGCGACCCCGAAGGCAAGGAAGCTCAGGGCCCTACGCCGCTGAAGAGACTGGTCCTGGTCCATCACCGCCTAATGTAGGCCGGATCGGCGGCCTGCTCAAGCCGGAGCGCCGGGACCGGGACGGCCGCCAGGCTCCAGGTTCGTTTCAGTTCTCCAGGATGGTGATCTCCACCCGCCGGTTCAGCCGCCGGCCTGCTTCCGTGGCGTTGTCCGCCACGGGCTCGCGATAGCCCCTTCCCCGCGTGGCGGTCTGGGTTTCGCGCACGGCACCGATACGCAGCAGGTAGTCGGCCACCGCTGCGGCCCGGGCCTCGGACAGGGTCTGGTGGTCCTCCTCGGTGTAGCCGCGCACCCGGGCCGTGTGACCGGTGATCAGTATGTCCCGCTGGGGGTAACGCCGGAGGATGGAGCCGATCGCCTGCAGCTTCTCCTTTTCCGAATCCCGCAGCTCCGCCGAGTTCGCGGCGAACTGGATGTTCTGGAGGGTCACCGTGACCCCTTCTTCATCGGGCCGCACCGTGGTGTCCTCCACCCCCTTCTCCTCGAGCTCGCGGCTAATCTCCTCCGCCACCTTCTCCCGGTCCAGGGGCTCCGACTCCAGCATGCGCCCTTCGGCGACCCCGATGTATTCGACGGTGCTGCCGCTGGACAGATGGAAGACAAAGTCGAAGCTCTCCCGGTAGGAATGCGGCTGCCCCCGCTGGTTGTCCCAGTAGTAGGTCTGCTGCGACTCCCCGGTGATCCGCACGGGCACCAGGGCCCGCTGCCGGCCGTAGGCGGGCAGGCGGTGGAACACGGTGTAGCGGATGTCGATCACATCCAGGCTCAGGCCTTCCCGCTGCTCCTTACCGCGGTAGGTGTAGTTCACGGTAATCGGAAAGCGCACCGGCTGGGGAATGCCGAAGCTGCGCCGCAGGTCGTGGGCCTCCTCCCCCGGGGCGCTCCAGGCATCCCCGGGACTCACCTCCCCCTCCGGGAACACCGGCACGTTTCGGACCACCGGCATGAAGTACTCCGCCCCAATCTCATAGCGGCCCCGCTGATCCCGCCAGAACATCGACTCGTACTCCTCGGACAGGGCAAAGGAGGTATTCACCCCGTAGGCCCGCTCGGAGGTCAGAAAAGTCGCCCCCAGCAGCCCCGCCCCCTCCCGCACTGCCAGGGTCTGGACGGCGATCTTGTTGAGGATGTTGGCCCGGTGTGAGAGAGCACCGTCGTAGTACACGTCCTCGGTCACCTCGGTGACCAGCCGGTACTTGTCTCCGTTCTCGTAGCGAAACCGAAAGCTCTCCGCCCCGACCGCAAGCGCGGCCAGCAGGAGTGCCAGCACCACCACAGGGATCTTCCGCATCGCATGCCTCCCTACCCCACCCATCGGCATCCGCGGGTGAAAAAACTCCACTTTGTTGACATTGCCCCGGCGGGCGTACTATGCTCGGCTCATATACGATCTTTGATTCCAGAAGGACTCCATGGCACTGCTGAAAGAAAAAGGACCGTTCGGTAGTGCGGAGATTTGGAGCCTGTTTCGCGGCGCCGGCTACGTCGCCCCCACGCACCTTCAACAGAGGGTAGTGCCTCTGATCATGCGGGGCCGGGACGTGGCCGTGGAGGCCGAGGGAGATTCCGGGAAGACTGCCGCCTTTATCCTGCCCATCCTGGTCCGCATCAAGCGAGGGAAGGCGGGGATCAAGGCGGTAGTGCTGACCTCCAGCCTCGAAAACTCGCGCAAGATCTACCGCGAGTTTCGGAGGTTCTCCGGATCCGGCAAGAAGCCCTCGTTTTTTGCCCTCGGGGTCGAGGGCTACGAGCGCAAGGAGCACCGGATTCTGGCCGGAGGGCCGGAGGTCGTGATCGGTACGCCCAACCGGGTCATCGATCACATCCGCCGGGGGAACCTGGAGTTCTCGAGCCTGCAGATCGCGGTGGCAGACCGCTCCGGCGACCTGGAGCATCCCGGGTTCGCCGAAGACGTGCTGTTCATACACTCCAAGTTTCCGCCCAAAGTACAGACCGTTCTCATCGCGCCGAGCCTCGAGGAGGTGCAGCCCCTGGTTGCCCAGCTCAAGAGGCCCGCTGTGGTTCCCATGTCCTCCTGGAAGGACAGCGGCGTCAAGATCGAGGACGGCTTCATCGAGGTCCATCCGCGGGGCAGGGAGGAGGCCCTGGAGCGCCTGGTCCTGGCCTTGCCGGCCGAGCGCCTGCTGATCCAAACCCCGAACGCGGGGGAGGTCCGCAAGGTGGTCCGGCTGCTGCGGGGCCGCCAGCTCAAGGCGCTGGCCCTCCTGGAGGAGCTGTCCCCCGCCCAGGCCAACAAGGCCTGCCAGAGCTTCAGCGTGGGGGCGGTTCCAATCCTGGCGGCCACCTTCTCCGCGGCCCGCAAGCGCAGTCTCAAATGGGTCTCTCACACCATCAATCTGGGTCTCCCCCCCGACGCGGAGAGCTATCGCCCGCGATCGTTCGTTCTCGAGCAGGTCACCACCCTCGGTTCGGCCGCGGACTATTCCCGTTTACAGGAGATGGCACAAGTGGACGTCCACAAGAGAGAGCTCCCGTCCCGGGACCAGGTGCTGGAGGGCGGCATCCGGCGGATCCTCGAGCGCATCCGCCGGGAGGAAGACGCGTCGGAGCTCAACGAGTACCGGCGGATCTTGCGCCGCCACGTGCCGATGAGCCTCCGGGGCTACTTCATGGCCTACCTCTTCAAACAGCTCGGCGCCCCCGCGGCGGTCAAAGCCCCGGCCGCAGCCAAGCAGCGGGAACGTCAGTACAGCAAGCTGTTCGTGAGCATCGGCCGCAACCGGCGGGTCTACCCCAAGGACCTGACCGAGCTGTTCATGACCCGGCTCGGGCTGGAACCCAGCCAGCTTCGGGAGGTCAAGGTCCTGGAGAGTTACTCCTTCGTGGAAGTCGACAGCTCTGTTGCCGAGCGGGCGATCGCCGAGCTCTCGGGGATCGAGCTCAACGGCCGCAAGCTGGCGGTCAATCACGCCCGTAAGAAAGAGGGCAGGTAGTCGGCTTGTGCCCCATCGGGCCGGCGGACATTCCCTCCGTCCTGGCGAAACGGGCTCCCGGGCAACGCCTGGAGATCGAGATCGGGTGCGGGAACGGGCACTTCCTGGAGGAGTACTGCGCCCTCCACCCTTCGACCCTCTATATCGGTATCGAGCTCAAGCCCAGCCGCTGCGAGAAGGCCTGCCGCAAGATCCAGCGGCGGGCCCTCGGGAACGCCTACGTGGTGGCGGGGCGTGCCGAGGAGGTGCTCCCGCTCATGCCCGCGGGTTCCGTGGACCGGGTCCACCTGTACTTCCCGGACCCCTGGCCCAAATCCCGACACCGACGCCGGCGCTTTCTGCGCATGCCCAACCTGGACCGGCTGGCCGGGATCCTGGCTCCCGGCGGCCTGATCCTCTTTGCCACCGATTTCTTCGACTACTATCTCCAGGCCAAGCTGCTGTTCGCCGTGCATCCCGACCTGCTGTCGGTGGAGGCCGGGCTGCCGGAACAGGCTTTCGGCTCCGTGTTTGCCAGGCGCTTCCAGGAGCTGGGCAAGACCGTTCACAGGGCCGCCGCCCGCCGCCGCCTGTATACGGCTACCGCAGGATCAGGTGCCAGGCCGCAAGGAGCAGGAGCAGGTTCACGCTGACTCCGGCGAAGAAGGTCGCAGCCGAGACCAGCTCGTAGGTCCGGGCCGTGCGGCTGCAGTTGCGGGCCAGGTCTTCCGGGTCCCCCAGAACGAGCACCAGTTCCGCCATCGGGTCCTCGGGGGTCCGCAGCGCCGCGGGCCGGGCCCTGTCGGCCTCAGCCCCGAACAGCCAGTAGGGCTGGTTGAGCCGCGAGGCCCGCTCGATGAGTCGGGAGCCTCGGATCACCAGCGGCCCGTTGATGAGCCACCGGAACTCCCGGGTGCCTACGTACCGCTCGCCGCTGGGCAGGCAGCTCACCGTCTCCCGGGCCTGCGCATCGGGGGCCCGGCCCCAGTCCTCGAAGTAGCGCACAGGCAGCCGCAGCAGGTCGCGCTCGGCCCGAAGCAGGCGGGCCCGCTTCCAGAGGTGGCGATACAGGAAGTACAGGAGCACCCCGGGAGGCAGAAGGATCGCCACGGGGAACAGGGCCAGGGACAGGGCGACCAGGGCGGGAAGCCCGCTGCCCCGGACCCTCAGAAACACGTACGCCAGCAGGACCAGCAGGAAGGCCCCGGTCAGAAGAGATGCCAGGGTGAACTGGTTCCAGTACTCGTTCTTTTGGCGGCCGCTCCAGATCGCCCGCTGGAGGATGGTCCTGCGATGGCCGTCGTAGATCACCACCAGCAGGGGGTACTTCGGTTGGGTGCGGAAGACCGCCTGCCCGTCCTCGGAGAACAGGGTGCCCTCGACGAACACCTGCGTGCCCGCAGGCAGGGAGTAGATCCGCTCCCACGGGACCATGGTCGGCTCCTCGTCCGGAACCGACTGCTCCAGCCGCTCGACCGCGGAGCCTGACAGCGGCGCCGAGAAGGAGGGCAGCACGTACACCTGCACCCCCTCCAGGTCCGCGCCCACCGTGAACCTGCCGGTATTGATCCAGATGCGGTGGGAACCCTCCAGGGCCTCCAGGTTCCCGAACGCCCTGAAGGTGCCCACCGGACTGTCGCCGCCCTCCCTCCGGGCGAGCAGATCGGAATACTGCACGAAGGGGCGCAGGGAGCCGGCCACCATCCGGGCCCGGAACCTTCTCCAGCGGGCCCGCACGGTGAAGGCCCCGATGCCGGGAATCCCTCCGAAGAACAGGAAGGCCACCAGGAGCACGAAGACCACCAGGGTCAGGTCGGAGCCGCCGCTCAGCACTGCATCCACCCAGCGCAGCCGCCCGCCGCTCGGGGCCGGCGGGGAGCCGAGTTGCCAAAGCACTGCAAATCCATTAGTGTAAGCTTACCATGATAGAGCGCCTGGTAGTAGGTCCCATGGGTACCAACGCCTACATCTACTCTAACGGCAAGAAGGGCTGCATCGTGATCGACCCGGGCGGCGACGCCGAAAGGATCGCGGCCAACATCAACATGCTCAAGCTGGTGCCCTCGGGGATCGTGCTGACCCACGGACACTTCGACCACACCGGAGGGGTGCAGGGCCTGCGGGAAATCTACGGCGCCGACAACATCGAGGTCCCCGTGGCGATCCACGGCGCGGACCGGCATTTTCTCGGCAAGAAGGCGAACAAGACCAACCTGCAGACCCTGGCCGACTTAGGGGTGGAGGCTCCCGAGGAGTTCCAGCAGTTCTTCGAGAACCTGCCCGAGGCGGACATCATCCTCAAGGAGGGCGACGAGGTCTTCGAGAGCGGCCTCGTGGTGCTGGAGACGCCGGGGCACACCAAGGGCAGCATCTGCCTGTACAGCGAAAAGGACGCCGTGCTGTTCAGCGGCGACAGCCTGTTCTTCATGGGGATCGGCCGCACGGACCTGCCGGGAGGCAGCGAAAAGACCCTGCTCGAGGCCCTGCGGTCCAAGGTCCTGAACCTGCCTCCGGAGACCCGGGTCTTCCCCGGGCACGGCCTGGACACCACGATCGAGCGCGAGCTCGTGGGCAATCCCTTCCTTCGATAGGCCCCTACCGGTTCCTTCTCTCTTCGGAGGACTTGCAGTCGATGCAGAGAAACGAATAGGGCAGCGCCCGCAGACGTTCCTCGGGAATCTTCTTTCCGCAGCTCATGCAGATTCCGTAGCGGCCGTTCTCCAAACGGGCCAGAGCTGAATCGATGAGCTGCAGGCGCCGGACTTCCTGGCTGCCGAGGGCTTCCAGGATTCTCCGGTCGATGTCGTCCGCGGCGATATCGGCGAGGTCTTTGGGCTTGATGTCATCGATCAGCTCCTTGAACTCGCTGCTCTCGGCGGCCAGCTGGTTCAGGATCTGATTCTTGAGTTCGATCAGCGCTTGTTTCATCTCGTTCTTGAAGTGCTTGTCCATCCAAACCTCGTTGTGGCGCTGCCTTACCCCAAAAGGTACGTGAATATGAATCAATATAATAAGTTTGTCAACCGGTTGACAAATCACCCCGGCTTCCCTACCATCCATCCAACAGCAAACAGGAGCATCGCGTGGCCAAAGAAGAGGCAATCGAAGTCGAAGGCATCGTCAAGGAATCCCTCCCCAACACGATGTTCCGTGTGGAGATCAGGAGCGGCCACGTGATCCTTGCGCACCTCTCCGGCAAGATGCGCAAGCACTACATCCGCATCGTCCCGGGCGACAAGGTCAAGGTCGCCCTCTCCCCGTACGACCTGACCCGCGGCCGCATCATCTACCGCGAACGATAGTTCGCCGCGAACGCTAGTTCGCCGGGCCTCATCCCTTCAGAATCACCCAGGTCGCCCCGCTGCCACCGTGGCGCCGCTCCGCCGGCCCGAACGCCCCGGCCCGCGGCGAGCGCTCCAGCCAGGCCTTGACCACCTTCTCCAGGACCGGCCGGCCGTCGGTGTGGTTGCCCTTTCCGTGGATGATCAGTACCTTGCCCAGACCCCTGGCCGCGGCATCCCGCAGGAAGCGCTCCAGGGCAAGCTCCGCCTCAACGGCTGTCAGACCGTGCAGGTCCACCTCGGCCTGGTGAGGCAGCTTCCTGAGACGCTGGTAGCGGGTCGGGACCCGCCGCGTCTCCTGGTCCTCCCGCCCGTGACCCGGCCCCACGGTGCCCGCCATCCCGGCGGCACCCTGCCCCTCCTGCCTCTCCCACTGCTCGAGAATCTTGCCGAAGTCCATGTTCAAATGGGAACATAGCCGCGCCGGGCACCTCAGTCAAGCACAATCGCTGCAGTGCCGACCCAGCCCCGGAACTCGGATGCGGTCTCCACCAGGTAGTACTCCCCGGCCTGTCCTCGGATCCGGACGCTCGTTCCCGGCGGCAGGAGAAAGCCGGCTCGGGCCTCGGGCTCGGGGATCTTCATCAGCCCGACCCCCTCGGCCACCACAACCCCCACGGGACGGCGCTCGTCGTACAGAAGCCCGAGAAAGAAGCCCAAACTGGTCGCAGCCCCGATGGCGAACAGAATCATCAGGATCAGGGCGCGCACGCCCCCCCGCCGGAGGGCGAACCCTGCCGCACCGAGGCCCAGGTTGGCGAGCGCCAGGGTGACCACGAACAGCGCATCCGGCTCCACGGGCACGGGCATCGGCAGCTGCCCCTGCAGACCGGCCCGCTTTTCCAGGGCGGCCAGGGCCCGCCGCGTGACCTGGCTGCCGGGCCTGGCCTGCAGGCTCCTGCGCAGGTGGTGCACCGCGAGCCCGGTCTCGCCGCTCCCGGCGTAGCACACCCCCAGGTTGTGCTCCAGGGCCGGATTGCAGCCCAAACGCCCTCCCGCCTCCCTGTACAGGGCCAGCGCCTCCCCCCATTTGCCGGCGGCCGACTCCTGCTCGGCCGCCTCCAGCAGCTGCTCCACGGGCACCGGGTCGGCCGCGGCTTCCCCGGCAGCCGAAGCCCCAGCCTTTCGACCCTCCCAGAGCACCGCGGTGAGCAGTCCCCCCGCCGCGAGCCCGCCGGCCAGGAGCCCGGCCACCAGCAGGACCGGAAAGCCGCGCCGTCCAGACACCGCTCCCGCGAACACCAGGAACGCCACCCCCGGCAGGAGAAACAGCAGGTACAGCGGTTCCCCGTGGATCCGGCTGCACCGGGAGGCGAGCACCTCCGGGGCGCCGATCAGGGTGAGCTCCCGCGAAAGCGCTGCCTCCGTCCCGGGCTCGGCGTCACTGCGGGCCTGAGGGAAGGCCCAGCCGGCCAGGCCGAGAAGCAGCAGCGCTACCAGTCCTCGGCGGAGTCCTGCGGGCCTTGCGAAGACACCCACGACGGCCTCTCCTCCTCTTCGATCTGCTTCAGAAGCTGCCGGGTCTCCTCGTCGACCTCGGCGGGCTTGGCCGCGGCCTGCCGCTGGGCTGGCGCCGCGGGTTTGGAGGCCTGCTCGACCAGGCTCAGCTCGAGGTTGACCTTCGCGTCCCAGGCCTCCGGCCGAATCCTCAGGGCGGCGGCGAAGCCTCGAGCAGCCTCGGCGTAGTCCCCCCGTTCGTAGGCAGCTACCGCCCGGTTGAACTGCGCCCGATATCTCAGCTCCCGATGCCACCGCGACGGCGGCTGCTGCGCCTCCGCAAGCCCTTCCAGCACTCCGTCGAGGACCCTGCTGCCGGCCTCCAGCTCGCCCAGAGACACGTAGCTCGAGCCGATGTCGTATCGCACCCAGGCCTCCCAGGTCTGTCCGGCGGGCTGCTCCAGCGCGTGGAAATAACGCAGCAGGGCCAGGGCGTCCTCGCCCTTGCGGAACAGGGTGTTCCCCCGCCACACCTCCATGGCCGTGCGGTTGGCGCTGCAGGAGGACAGCAGCAGGAGCCCGCACAGGCCCGCCGCCGTGAGCACGCCGCGCCTCACAGGGTGTCCCTCCAGCGTACCGACCGCACGAGCACCGCCACGGACAGGAAGGCCGCGGCCAGCGCCAGGAACAGGCGGAAGCGGTCCTTCTGCACCGGACGCAGCCCCGGCAGCTGCCCGCTGTCCGCCACCCCGCGCAGCTCCGCCAGGATGTCTTCCGCGGTGCCCGGGGCCGGCTCCTTGAGCCGGTAGAGCTTGCCTCCACTCACCGTGGCGATTCGCTCCAGCACCTCGGGCCGCAGGCGTGAGACCACCGGCTCCCCCCGCCGGTCCCGAACCGGCTCACCGCCCGGGAGGAGCACCTCCGCGCCGGCCTCACTGCCCACGGCAAAGGCGTAGATGGGCACTCCCTCCCGCCCCGCCTGGAGGGCGGGCAGGTTGGGGTTGCCGGACAGCGACTCCCCGTCGCTGAACAGCAGCACCGTCCGATAGGGCCGGCGTCCCTCCGAAAAGGCGCCGAGCGCCGCCTCGAGGCCAGCCTGCAGATCCGAACCCGGGACAGTCATCACCCCCGGGCCCAGATAGGGGAGCAGCCCCTCCAGGGCGACGATGTCTTCGGTAAGCGGCATGAGCTTGACCGCCTCGCCCTTGAACCCCACGATCGCGAAGCGAGTGGACGCCATGGAGCGGGCGACCTGCCCGATCACCCTGCGGGTCACCTCGAGCCGGGAGATCGGCTCCCCACCAGCCGGGACGTCCCGGGCCAGCATGCTGTTGGACAGGTCGACCAGGAACACGATCTCCCGTTCCCCACGGCGCTCCTCGACCAGGGTCTCGCCCCACCGCACTCCGGAGATTGCCAGGATCGAAGCCACGAAGAAGAGCGCCAGGAAGAGCATGGAGAAGAAGCTCTTGAAGAGGTACACGTCCATGAGGGCCTCGAAGCGCCAGGCGCCCCCCAGCTCCCGCAGGGTCCGGGCCCCTCGCCGAAAGGACAGCCGCCAGAGAACCCCGAGCACCACGAGAAAGGCCAGGGCAAAGAGCACCGCGGGGCGTTCGAGCACCATCTACATCATCTCCCCGAGAAAGAACCTGCTCAGAATGAGCCCGAGAAAAACGCAGACCAGGGCGGCCACGACGAAACCGTTGTGCTTCGGACGGTGTTCGACGAACACGTTCACTTCCTGTTCGGTCTTCTCGAGGGAGTCGATCTCCTGGAACACCGCCGTCAGGATTCCCAGAGTGCCGGAATGGAAGTATCGCCCCCCGGTTTCCAGAGCGATCGCCTTGAGCAGCTCCTCGTTCAGGTGCCCCTGGTACACTCCCTGGACCTGCCGGCCGCTGTCCGGGTCCACGAACTGCAGCGTGGTCTCCCCTTCGGTCCCGATGCCGATGGTGTAGATCCGGATCCCGAGCTCCCGCGCCAGAGCGGCGGCCCGCTCGGGCGAGACCTCCCCGGCGTTGTTGTCGCCGTCGGTCACGAGAATGATCACTTTCTCCCGCGCCCGGGAACCCTCGAGGTGCAGGGCGCTCAGCGCCAGCCCCGTCCCGATCGCCGTGCCGTCGCCGAGCTCCATGATCAGCATGGAGTCGAGGGTCTCCAGCAGGTAGGCGTAGTCGAGGGTGGGCGGCACGCGCAGGGCGGCTTCCTTGC
>JAFGFV010000085.1 GCA_016930895.1 Spirochaetales bacterium
GCGCAGCTCGTTCATCCGGATGATGGGATCGATCACCCGCTTCATGACCAGCGAGGTGGCCTCGGGGCGCTTCTTGAAATAGGCGCCGTTGGCCTCGAAGCTCACCCACTTGCCGATCTCCCACCCCGTCAGCCGGAACGGCCCAGTCCCCACCGGCTCCACCGCGAAGTTGCGCTCGTTCTCCCCCGCCCGCAGGTCGGTGGCCATGATCTGGCCGCGGTAGGTGGCGGGGATGACCTTGAAGGTCAGAACGGGGTACGCCCGGAAGGGGGGCAGCGGCTTGGCAAACCGTACGCTCACGGTGCGCTCGTCCACGGCCTTCACGCTCTGGATGTAGGACAGGAGGTAGTCGCGCTGGGGCGAATCGTTGCGTTCGTCTGTGTAGGCGGCGAAGGAGTACTCCACGTCCCGCGCGCTCAGCTGCCTGCCGTCGTGCCAGTACACCTGCCGGAGCAGGACCGTGTAGTCCTGCTTGGTGGCAGGGTCCTGGTCGATCGCCTCCGCCAGGGCGAGCTCCGGGTACAGCTGGGCGCTGTCCGGGTCCACCTCGAAGTTGACCAGACCGTCGAAGACCAGCTCGTCGGCGTTGAGCCCGGAGACGTTCTGCGCCAGCACCGGATTCAGCGAGTCCGGCAGGCTGGAGACGGCGATCACGATGCCCTGGGGTTCCGGCTTCCACAGGAAGTGAATCCCCAGACCGGCCGCCGCGGCCAGGACAACGACCCCGGCGGCGATGATGATGTTCCTGTTCCTGTTGCTCATTAGCGCATCCTCACGACGAATGAATCGTAGACCACGATCTCCCCCTCGTAGGCGGGGGTCTTGCCCGCTTTGATCTCGACGAAATACTTGTCGGTGGGCAGTTGGGCGCCGGCGTTCAGGACCGGCCAGGAGTTGCCGATCCGGTATCCGCGGTTGACCAGGTCTTTCAGGTTCCTTCTCTCGATCAAGCTCCCGGACTTGGTGTTTTCCCCGAAGACCCGCACCTCCCGACTGTCGGAGACCGTGATCACCAGGTCGTTCATGGTGCCTCGGGGAATGGAGACCATGCCCCACCAGTACTCGTTCCCCTCCGCGTTCCTGGACTGCAACACCGCGGGGCGGCTCTTCCTGGCCTCGGCGTCGCTGCCTGGTTGGGGGTTGAACAGCCCGATCATGACCGGCATCACGACCTTGCCGCGGCTGGCGATCTCCCGGGCCCGCCTGGCGCTTTCCTCGGCGACGCGGATTTCGGCGTTCACCTGCTCGATCTTCTCGTCCAGGACCTTCTTCTGCTGCTCGACCTCCGTCCTGAACTCCGGATCGGCCGCCTCGGGGTAACGGGCGGCGAACTGCTGCAGCTCGTCGTAGGCCGCCTCGACGCCGGCCTTGACAGACTGCTGGTGCGCCAGGATCTCCTCCAGGCTCATGTCGCCCACGTTGTCCGGGACCCGGGCGAACTCCTCGCCGATGCGGTCCCTGTACACGTAGGCCCGCTCCCGCAGGAGCCTCTCCCGTTCCACCGCCAGGTCCTGCCGCTTCCTGCGCAAGCGGGAGGCCTCCCGGGCCACGTTCCGGCTTTCGGAGACGCGCGCCTTGGCGGCGTCCTCGGCCAGCCGGCTCCCCGCCCGGGCGTACACCCCTGCGGCCGCCTCGAGGGCCACGACCTTGCGGTCGAACTCCGTCTCCTGCCTGGCCCGCGTTCGGGCGGCGTCGGCGTCGGCTTCCCGCTTGCGGGAAGCGGTGACCACGTCCATCTCCGCGTTCATGGCCTCCACGGCCTGGGACTCACCGAAGGTGCCGACCGCCGCCTCTCCCAGCTCCCGGGCTTGGGAGTACTTGTCGGAAGCCACGAGGAAGCGCATCCGGCCCTCCGCGATCTCCAGGCCGCTCTCCCGGGTTTCCGGCGGGAGCTTCAGCTCCGGGGGCAGGGCGGCGAGGAGCTCGTGCCCCTTCTGGTAGGAGGCCAGGGCCCGCGCCTCGTTCGACCCCCCGCCGGTCGCGGCGGACCCGGCCTCGGCCAGGTACCCGGAGCCTGTCTCGAAGCTCTGCAGGTAGCCCGTGTAGGTCGCGCGGAGGGTCTCCTCCTCGATCTCCTGCCAGTACGGCCCGGCGGTGGCGGGACCCTTCTGGTTCCAGGCCGCGGTGCCCTGGGCAATCGCCTCCTCGTCCGCCGTGGCCTTGGACCTCGAGCCGCTGAGGCTCGCGCAAGAGGCGAGCAGCACCAGCGCCCCGGCAGCGGCCAGCCCGAGAGCACCGCGTATCGACTTGTTCACGACCAGCGTCCTGTTATTCATTGGTTACCTCCCTGATGAGCCGGAAGCCCACGTCGGCGTATCCTTTGACGGGGTCCAGCTCCCGGCGGTTGGAGATCCTCAGGTCCCCGGGCCCGTCCATCCAGGAGCCGCCCTTGACGATCCGGCTGCCGTCTTGCGCCTGGCTCGACGTCCACTCCCAGACGTTCCCGGCCATGTCGTACAGGCCGTAGGCATTCCTGCCGCTCTCGTAGCTGCCCACCGGCGAGGTCTCGTAGAAGAAGCGACCGTTGCCGGTGAAGTTGGCTCTCGGCCCGTCGCTCGGGCTTTCGTCGCCCCAGGGGTAGATCACCGCCACGCCGCCGCGGGCGGCCTTCTCCCATTCCTCCTCGGTGGGCAGGCGCTTGACCACCCCAAGCTCCCCGGAAAGCCAGGCTGCGAAGCGCACGGCCTCGGCGAACGGGACGCCCACGACGGGCTGATCGGGCCGGTTGAAGCGGGGATTCTCCCAGTACTCGGGAAAGGCTTCCGCCCCAGTGTCCTCAAGGTACATCCCGTACAGGGCATTCGTGACCGGGTATACGTCGATGTAGAACGCCGCGGTCTCCACCTGTCGGGGGGCTTCCTTGCGGGTGGCCCGCCGGTCCTGGGGGACGGCCCCCGCGGTGAACGGTCCGCCGGGCACCAGCACCTCGTCGCTGAAGAAGGCCTGCGCGTCGTCGAAGTGCCGGAAGGCCGCCTCTACGGCACTGGCAGCATCGATCTCCGCCAGGACCTCCGAGCGGGCCGACTCACCCCAGCGGGCAAAGTCGGTGGACACCCGCAGGCGCACCCCGGTGTTGCGAAACGCGTCTCCCGCCGGGTAAGCCAGGGACAGCCTCCCGTCCGCCCCCGTGGTGACCCGAAGGGATACGGGCTGGGGGGAAGGCTCTGCGCCTGCCCGTCCCGCCGGATGCCACTCCACGCGCAGCGGCAGGGAGCCGGTCGGCAGGCCATACGCGCCCCGGACGCTCGCCTCGAAGCGGGTCTCCGGGCCCACGAAGCCCCCCGCCGGGCTGGGGGTGATGGACAGCTCCGCGCACAACTGCCGGCAGAAGGCCTCGATGGCGGTAGACATGAGCCGGCCGCCTTCATCTTGTTCGGTCAACAGCTCGGCGACCCCTTCCCGGGCCAGCCGCTCCAGCAGGCCGCCCGCCTCGCGCATGCGGTCGGCCAGGGGCTGCGGGGGCCCCTGCTCGAGGGCCGCGAGGCGCTCCCGGAGCTCGGCGCGGAGCGCGGCCTGCCGCTCCTGCTCGTACGCATCGAACTTCGCGGCCTCAACGCTGAGCATCACGGTTTCCCGCCCGCCGGCTTGGTCCTCCTCCCGGGCCACGGTGCGCAGCCGGGGAAGCTCGAAGGCGTCGGCCACCTCGGGATCGACCTGGATACGTCCCGCGGCGCTGCCGCGGCTCCTGGCGGTCTCGGTCAGGGCGTTGGCGATCAGGTCCCGCCGGGCGGCCGCTTCCGCCTCGTCCCGAGTGGCAGCGGAGCCCACGCCGTAGTAGCGATCGGCCTCCTGCTTGACCTCCCTCGGCGTCAGGGTCGCGCAGGAAGCGAGGACGAGCGCGGCAAGACAGAGGCAGACGGCGTACGTGATACGGGGTCTTGGTTTCGTGGGTTGCATATCTGGATACTCCACTTGAGTCTTTGATCCCTTTTGTGAGGTCTAAAGCAAACACTGTGCCAGAAGATGCCCGATTGCCCGTAGAAGAAGTAAATCTCTGGACGGTCGAGAATTAGAACGCCAGGACACCTTTCGGCGAGTCCGAAGGCACCACGCGCTTCCGCGCGCCGCCGAGTACGATTTTGGCGGTTCGTAATCGGCGAATCACGTTTTCGTGCCGGTGGCTTTCCCTGCAACGGCGCTGTAATACCTCCCGCGGGTGTGATACCATGTCCGCCATGTCCGCGGTCCTCAGCAAGAAAATCCGCCGCAGGGCCAGTCTCGCCAGCGCCTCCGGCTCCGTGCAGCCCAGGATCCTGCTCGTGGCGATGCCCGACAAGGCGAGCTGCTTCGACCGGCTCCTGGACATCCCCAACCTGGGCCTTTGCTCCATCGCCGGCAACATCGAGGATCTCACCACGAACATCCGCATCCTCGACCTGGCGATTCGCAGGAAGAACATCGCCCGCATCGTGGAGCGGGAGCTGGAGGGCAACAGCCCGCAGCTCATCGGCCTGAGCGCCATGAGCTTCCAGTACGACAGCGCCCGGAGGATTGCCCGGATCTGCAAGCAGTGGAACAGAGACGTATCGGTGGCCCTCGGAGGCTACCACGCGACCCTGATGCACCGGGAGATCGCCCAAGGGCCCGACCGGCGGCTGTTCGACTTCCTGGTCCGCGGCGAGGGAGAGCGGGTCTTCCACGAGCTGGTGCGGGCTGTCGCTTCGGGCTCACAGGACTACGCCAAGATTCGGGGACTCTCCTACCGCTCCGGGGACGGCTACCGCCACAATCCCCC
>JAFGFV010000512.1 GCA_016930895.1 Spirochaetales bacterium
CGGCCGCTCTCGCCCGGACGTCTTTGTTGACAAGCCCCGGGCTGCGTGGTAGCGTTGGGCCGACCGGGCGGTTAGCTCAGCTGGGAGAGCGTCTGGTTTACACCCAGAAGGTCGTCAGTTCAAGCCTGGCACCGCCCACGAGTCTTTCCGATGACCGACGCGGCCCCCGCTAGCCTGCGGAGGGTTATCCTGCGGATTCTGGAATCTTCCGACGCTTTCGAGTATCCTGTGGATCGTATCCCGCCCTGCCGGGCCACCGGCAGCCCGGCGGGTGGAGCGGACAACGAATCGTGAGAGAATCGTCTCGGCCGCAGATCCGGGAGGCGTGATGAGCAGCAGGGTCAACTACAGGTCGGCGGTCGTGAGCGACGTCGACGGGATATTCAGGCTGGTGGGCAAAATGGCGCAGGCCGGGCTCATGCTGCGCCGAAGCAAGTACTGGATCGTCACCACCCTGACCGACTTCGTGGTCGCCGAGACCGGCGACGGGGAACTGGCAGGCTGCGGCGCGCTGCTTCCTCTGTGGACCGACAGCGCGGAGATCGTCTCCCTGGCCGTCGAGGAGCGCTTCCAGCGCGAGGGGATCGGCAAGGGTTTGGTGCGGGAACTGCTGGAACGCGCCCGTCGGCTGGGCTTCCCCGAGATCATTACCCTTACGTACGAAGTGGACTTCTTTACAGGGCTTGGTTTCGAGGTCCGCCCGAAAGAGAGCTTTCCGCGGAAGCTGTGGCGTGAGTGCCTCGAGTGCCCCCGCCTCGAGGAATGCGACGAGAACGCCATGAGCCTCCGCCTCGACGCCGCAGGCGTCTGAAGCCTGCCTCGGAGAGCTGCCCATGCTCGAATCCTCCGGCGATGTCCTCTTCCTGCGGGTGCCGCCGCCGGGACTGCTTCGCAGGTCCGCGTGTCCCTGGGGAAGGACCCTGGGGAGCCTCCTGCGACCCAACGGCGTGTCCGGGCAGGTCGGAACGCGGCGACTCACCTGTTTCTGGATCGGCTTCGGACGGCGCGTCCGCCTCCCGGGGCCGCGGCTATTTCGCCGTCTCGAGCAGGGCACGCTCCGGCTGGTCGTGGACATAGGCTGTGCCGGGGCGCTCGATCCCTCCCTGCGTCGAGGGGACCTGGTCCTCAGCAGCGCCGCGGTACCCTTCGACGGGCAGGGACCGCTGCCGGTGGCCCGAAGCCCCGAGACCGGGTCGATCGCCCGTCAGGTGGCCGAGGCGCGGGGCGTCGCCCTGGCGGTGGCACCCGTGCTCACCCACGAGCGGGCCGTTCTGAGCCGTGAGGCCCGCCTCGGCCTGTTCGAGAGCACCGGCTGCGCTGCCGTCGAGATGGAGCACGCCTGGTTCCTGGGTCTGCTGAAGGAGCGGCTGCCCAAGAGGACTTTCGAAGCCCTGCGCTTCACCCACCTGGTGCTGATCACGGATGCCGTGCCTGGCGCCCTTGGAGACACGAGCGGCCGGTCTTCCGGCCTGCAGCCGGGCGCTTCCCGCCGGCCCGGCCCTGCCTGCCGGCACGCTCGCCGGCAAACTCGCCGGCAAACTCGCGGCGCCGCCTGGGACGCTGTGCGCGGCTACCTCTTGCCCGGTCGCGGGGGCATCCTGTCCCTGCGCCGGGAGTTTCTGACGCGCTGGCTGGTGGGCTAATCGGAGGGAGGGAGCAGGCCCGGTCCAAGCAGACCACTGGCTCGATCGCGACTGGCCTGTTGCTCGAGGAACTCCCGGGCCCTGCGGGGACCCTCCGTGCGGACCAGCTCGAGCAGCTGCTGGAGTTGGCGGCGGTCGTCGAGCCGGCGGAGCACCGGGAAGCTCTGGCGGAGCGCCCGGAAGCCCCGCGCGTAGTCCACCTTGCTCCCGGGCAGGCGGGAGCTTCCCCGCCGGCCGCTGTCCAGGCTCTTGCGATAGCCGTAGTCGGCATCGAGATCGGGACAGACGCCCTTGCCGGCCAAGCGGCGGACCAGGTCGTTCTGGATGTACTCCCGGAGGCGGTCCAGGTTGGTGCCTGACATCATCTGGACCGGTACGTCCACGGTGACGAGAAGCTCTCCGTCCGCCGTGTAGTGACTCAACCAGTCCGTGTAGAAACCCTGCTCCAGGTTCAGGGGAGTAGCCCGGGGAAGGAAGCGGACGTTCTTGTACTCCCGGATCCGTTCCTGCACCAGGGTCCTGCGCCGCTGGAGGAACGCGCTGCCGGGGTCCTCGTCGAGCTCCTGCTCGATCCGCGGCAGCAACTCATTCTCCAGGTAGTACACTGCCTGGGAAATGGGCATCTTCATCCGCTCCGAGCGCAGGAGCACTTCCTGGCCTTCCTCGATCCCATACGGGGGATCACTCTGCCGTTCCCGGGCCAGGAGCGGCCAGAAAAACCCCACCACCCGCCGCAGAAGGGGTCGCAGCTGCTCCGTCTTGAAGACCTGGCGGTACTGGTCCTCGGGCACCACGAACTTGCGCAGGGACTCGGCGAGCGCCCGGGCCACCGCCCGGGTCCTGCGTTCGTCCTGTCCACGCTCGTCCAGCCACGCCGCTCCGCCGTCCGCCACGAAGCGCTCCAGGAGCTGCCGCACCTGCGCGTAGCCGGGGGCTTCCTTGAGCACGCTCTTCTGATCTTCGGAGATGTCCAGCACCCGAAGCTCCTCGAGATCGTTCACGGCGGCCAACGCCTTCTCGTGGATCCGGCGGCCCCATTCGTCCGGGTCCCCGGCGTGCCCGCCCGGTGCTGCCTCCAGGGACATGACAGCGATCCGCAGCCGCACGGCGATCAGCTCGAGCCACAGGTCCAGGTCCCGCAGCCCCGAGTAGCGGAGCTCGAGGTCCCCGAGGCGTGCTGCGAGGGCTCGTTCCTGATCCTCGAGCAACTCGATCTCCCGCTCGGACAAGGGTTCCAGGAAACTCATGCGCCTTTCTCCGTGACAAAGCTACATTGGGGAACCCGGGAAGTCAAAGCCCGCTCGGTCAAAGCCCGCTCGCTCGGAGCTGGCTCGGAGGGAGAATTGGTATCCATTCTCTGTAACTTCTTGCACGCTCTGTTGTTTGTGCTAATGAGGCAGGACCTCATAGGGCCCCCGGGATTTCGACCTCCTTTGCCCGGGGGCCCTCC
>JAFGFV010000513.1 GCA_016930895.1 Spirochaetales bacterium
GAACGCGGGTCTTCGAGCAGTTCAAGCGGGAAGGACGCCTGCTGACCCAGGACTGGACCTACTACGACCACTCGACCACCGTGTTCCAGCCCAGGAACATGAGCCCCTTCGAGCTGCAGGCCGGGCGCCTGTGGGTGCTGCGGGAGTTCACTCGGGCCGCGGCGGTCCTGGAGCGCCTGCCCGCCAACATGGATCACCCGCTGTATCACCTGGTCACCAACCTGGGGTTCCACATGGGCTGTCGGAAAGAGATCAGGGATCTGCCCGTGCTGGCGGCGCGGCTGTTCGGGGATCCGGCAGAGCCCGCGGGGTGGCAGCCCTCAGGCGCCTGGCAGCCGTCCGGCGGGGATTTCGAGAGCACCGGAGTGCCGGGGCAGGAAGAGCGGCCGGCCCGGGGGCTGGGCCGGTTCCCGCTGTGGAACCTTCGCCTGTCGGACCTGTTTTCCGCGGGCGCCATCAAGGAAGGAGTCTGACATGCTGAAGCGCAGCGTCTACCTGCTGGCCGGGTTCGTGTCCCAGGGCGTGGTCATGACGGTCTGGCTAGCCTCCCGCGGGGCCGACTGGACGGTCAGCGTGCTCGCCCTGGGGGTCGATCGCACCATCGCCCTGGTGTCCTGGGGCGTGGACCGGACCACGGGGCTGGCCTCGGAGGCCCGGGTCACCCTGGTCCGCATCCGGGATGCCGCCGGAGTCGAGCAGGCGGTCACGGCGGCCGCGAGGCTTCCGGAGAACGCCTGGGGCGCGTTCCGGGCCTATGCCGGCCGCCTCGGCTCGACGGCCCGCTGCCGGGCCCGCTATCACCGTCTGGGCCGGGAGCTGAGCCTGCGCTACAGGGCGCTGAGAAGGTCCCGATAAAAAGGCCGGGGAGCCACAACGGACCCCCCGGCAGCAGGTAGGTGTAGGAGGAAAAATGGACAAACCTGCGGCCCACCGGCAGAAGCACTCGCGGGGCAACGCCCCCTCCCGGGTGTGGACCCGTCAGCCGCAGACGCCGCTCGTGCCCGAGCGGCACTCCCTATTCCGCTAGCCTATCGGTTACTACTAGTAACCTGCTATTCGAGCTAAAGTATATATAGATTCTTTACAAAAGGCAAACTTTCTCTTACTGTGCAGGGATGAGGCGGAGGCAATCGCCGGCCCCGGACATCTGCCCGGTCGTGGAAGGGGCCTTTCGACTGCTGGGCAAGAAGTGGACCGGCCTGATCTTGCACGTGCTCGGCGCCGGGGAGAAGCGTTTCTCGGAGTTGCTGGGGGCGCTGCCGCGGATCAGCGCGCGCATTCTGAGCCAGCGCCTCGCGGAGCTGGAGGTGGAAGGGCTGGTGGCCCGGGTCGTGCTTCCGGAGATTCCGGTACGGGTGCAGTATTCCCTGACCGAGAAAGGCAGGTCCCTGAGCCCGATCCTCGAGGGCGTGGCGGAATGGGCGCACCGCTGGGAAGGGGTCAAGATCCGGTAGAATTCGGTAGAAGGCTGACCGGACGGCCCCGCGGCGCGGTGGCCCGCGCCCCCGCACGGTGCGGTGGACCGCCCGGTCAGCCGGGGATCTGGCGTCTCCGGCGTGCGGTCTCCTATTCTCCGCGTCCGGGCTTGTCTTCGTCCCAGTCTGGCCCGTCTCCGCTTCCGTCGCACACACCGTCACGCTGCCGGTCCTGGGCCTGGTCCTGGTTCCGTTCCTGATCCTGCTTCGGCGCCCCGTCGGTGTAGCCGGTGCGCTTCTGAGCCTGGGCCGCCCCTTCGGCAGGCTTGCCCGGGGCAGGCTCGCCCGCGGCCGGTTCCCCCTCCTGAGGGCCGAGCTGGGACATGAGCTGGGTCTGAACGGCGAGTCTGGCCCGCACCAGCGCACCCTTCTGGTACATGTGCAGGTTCCCCGCGGTCTCACCGTTGGGACCGCCGTCGAAGTCGGCGAACAGCAGGGTGGACACGAGCACGAGCCCGAGGACGAGTAGAATACGTTTCATGGCATACCTCCGCCACTTGGATTTACACCAGTGATATACGCCCCTCGAGCGGAGGGGGTTTCACTCGGCAGGAGGAAAGCCGCGCGGACCGCCGGGCCGGTGCTACCGGCTGATCACGAAGATGGCGAGGTCGGCGTTGCGGTTGGGGTCTTGGTCGATTTCCCGCCCGGCCTCGGTGTCCAGGGCGATCTTGCGATGGATCCGGATACCGCGTTCCCGGCACAGCTCCTCGAAGTCCGCGATGGTGAAGAAGCGCAGGTTCGGGGTGTTGTACCATTTGAAGCGCAGCACCCCCGGACTCTCGGGGGCGCGCCCCTCCTCGGCCAGCATCTTCCGCAGCCTGTAGTAGGCGAAGTTCGGGAAGCTCACGATGCCCTGCCGGCCCGCCCGGATCATCTCGGCGAGCAGGCCCTCCACGTCCAGAACGCTCTGGAGGGTGCGGGACAGCACCACCGTGTCGTAGCTCTGGTCGGTGAAGGACTCCAGGGGGCGGTTCAAGTCGGCGTGCACCACGTCCAGGCCCAGTCGGCTGCAGGACACGATGGCTCTCTCGTCCAGCTCCACCCCCGTCAGCCTCCCGGGGCCTCGGCCCTTGAGCCGATACAGGAGCTCCCCGTGCCCGCAGCCCAGGTCGAGCACGCTCGAGCCTTCGGGGATCAGGGAGATGATGCGGTCGTAGTCCAGGCGGTCCGGGTGGAAGATGCTGGAGGGGTCGGCGGGGCCCACGGACCGCCTGGAGGCAGAGCCGGGCTGGGACGCGCAACCGGGCTGGGACACGGAACCGGGGTCCTCTCTTACTCCGTTCAGATTGGCCAGGAAGGCCCTGACCAGCTCGCCGTACACCTCCAGGTTGTGCTCCAGCAGGAAGGAATCGTGGCCGTAGGGGCTGTCCACGTTGCAGTAGGTGACCCGCCTGCCCCGGGACACCAGGGCGTCGACCAGACGGCGGGATTCCTCCGGGGGGAACAGCCAGTCGCTCGTGTAGCTCAGGATCAGCCAGCGGCAGGCCGAGCGCCCGATCGAGGCTGCCAGGGCTTCCCGGTGGTCTCCCAGGTCGAAGAGGTCCATGGCCAGGGTCAGGGCCAGGTAGCTGTTGGCGTCGAAGCGCTCGACGAAGCGGTCCCCCTGGTAGCCCAGGTACGATCCCACCGAAAAGCGCTTCTCGAACTCGGTGGATACCTCCCGCGGGCTCAGGCGGCTGCCCTCGAACTTGAGGTCCATCGACTCCCGGGACAGGTAGGTGATGTGGCCGATCATGCGGGCGATGGCCAGGCCGACGTCCGGTCCGGCAGGCTGCCCGTAGTACTGGCCCCCGCGGAAGTGGGGATCGTGGAGGATCGCGTTGCGGCCGACGATGTCGAAGGCCAGCGACTGGCTGGTCAGGCGCGAAGCGGTGGCGATCGGGACGCAGCCGGCCAGGCTTTCGGGGTACTTGGCCGCCCAGCACAGCGCCATCTGTCCCCCCATGGAGCCCCCGATCACGGCCAGCAGCTTCGCCACGCCGAGATGGTCGACCAGGCGCTTCTGCAGGCTCACCATGTCGCAGATGGTGATGGTGGGGAATTGCCGGCCGTACGGCTTGCCGGTGGCGGGGTTGGTGCTGTTGGGACCCGTGGTCCCTCGGCAGCCGCCCAGGACGTTCGGGCAGATCACGAAATAGCGCTCGGTGTCCACCGGCTTGCCGGGTCCCACGAGGAGCTCCCACCATCCGGGATCGTCCTCCGGGTCGTGACGGGCCACGTGGGAGTCCCCACTCAGAGCGTGGCAGATCAGGATGGCGTTATCGGCGCGCTGGTTCAGACGGCCGTAGGTCTCGTAGCAGACCCTCACCCTTTCAAGCTGTCCGCCCATCTGCAGCGGCAGGGCTTCCGGCAGCTCGAGGTACCGGGCGTGGGGAAGCGGGCGCGCTGCGCGCTCGGAATCGGTGGAGCTGAGCAGGTTTTCAGACATCGACGCGCCTCCCGGGTACGCTCCGCCGGGCCGAGCCCGGTCGGTGTGGGTACGGCGGTGGAAACGCCGCACACTACGGGAAAATGACCGAAAAAGTCAAGTACGTCCGAGCCCGGGAGCGGCCAGCGGCACCTGCATGCACAGGTTCATGGCTGGAACCACCTCGGCGAACACGGCCAGCACGGCCTTGACCAGCTCGTACCCCGAGCAGCCGCGCAGCTCCGGCTCCGGCATGGGGTAGTACAGCTGAAAGCCCCCGAAGACCCCGGGTGCGATCCTCCGGGCCGCTCGGGCGAGCTGGGCGGCGGAGGTGAAGGTCTTGCGGTCCAGCACGAGGTTCTCCTCGAAGTCGCCGATTTCGCTTACAAAGCCCTCCGATACGATCAGCCTCTCCAGCTCCCGCTCCAGGGCAGTCCCGCGGCGGCACTGGGCCAGGAGCCGGTGCCAGTCCCAGTCCTCCTGGAGGAGGGTGCCCGGGTAGGGGCTGCCCGACAGCTGGCCCCGCTCGACCTGCAGCCCCGACTGAAAGACCCGGGTCGCGCGGTCCACGGAGATGAACAGCTTGGCGCAGCCAAAGTTCACAGCGCTGGACAGCGGCTTGGCCTGGCGGTTGGCCCTGGGCAACCAGCAGATCCACTGCCAGTATACCCCGCGCCCCCAGCGGTCGGTAAGGAAAGGGGTGGCGAAGCGCCGCTCCAGGTTGAACTTGAGGACCTGGGTGATCCGCTCGTGGGGCTCCAGGTGCCCGACCCGAATCCCCCGGTCAAAGTCGATCCATTCGGTCCGGAAGGCCTCGCCCGTAGGCTCCCCGACACCGGAGCGGGGGGACCGGGAGAGGGGGAGCCAGTCCCGGTGGCTCGGTCGTCGTTTCATGGCGGGATTATACACCATCCTCGGGCATCCCCGGGGGCTCTCGTAGCTCGGCACGATTGACAGGTCCCCCGGGAGCCCGGTGTAATAGAGAAAACGCGAGCGCCAGGGGGTTTGAACATGAAGGCGATTGCCGAGCTGAGGGAGGCCGTCTCTTCCCTGCCCATCATCGACACCCACGAGCACCTGCCGTCCAGGGAAGAGGTGCGGGACCGGAACACCGACGTGCTCAAGGAGTACCTGGCTCACTACTTCAACCGGGACCTGATCTCCGCCGGGATGCCCCCGGGGGACTACACGACCATCGCCGAGAGCCGCCTGCCGATCCGGGAGAAGTGGAAGCTGGTGGAGCCGTACTGGGAGGTGTCGCGCTACACCGGCTACGGCCGCAGCCTCGACATAGCGGTGCGGGAGCTCTACGGGATCGACGGCATCTCCGGCGCCACCATCGAGGCCCTCAACGAGCGCTTCCTGGAGAGCCTGAAGCCCGGGCACTTCCGCAAGGTGCTGAGGGAGCGCTGCCGCATCGAGCGAAGCCTCCTGTGCGTGGAGACTCTCGAGGAGAGCTACGATCCCTTGATCGAGCGCAGCATCCACTGCGACCGGGAGCTCTTCCTGCCGGTGTACATCGTGAATCCTTTGGTGCACCCGGAGAGCTGGGCCGAGATCGAGCGGGTGGAGCGCGAGTCGGGGGTCAGGGTCACCTCCTTCTCCAGCTGGCTGGAGGCAACGGAGGCCAACGTGGAGCGGGCCTGTTCGTTCGGCTCACCGATCCTCAAGAACTCCCTGGCCTACGTTCGCAGCCTCCACTACGACCGGGTCACCCGCGCGGAGGCCGAAGGGGCCTTCAACCAGGTGTTCCGCAGCCGCCATTTCCCCGAGTGGCACCAGAAACCGATCCTCACCGACAAGGCCTTCCAGGACTACA
>JAFGFV010000514.1 GCA_016930895.1 Spirochaetales bacterium
CTGGTAGCGGCTCCAGCAGAGGATCATGCTGAAGAGCTGGATCACGATCTGCTTTCCCGCCACCAGCACACGATAGGTGGACCAATCCTGCTGGGCTTCCTCCGCGGGAGCGGTCTCGAATCGTACGCTGGGCTTGCGGCCTCTGCGGGTGGGGCCCCGGACCTCCCGGACGAATTCGTCGAGGATGCTGCGGCTCCCGGCGTAGCCGAGCTTTCGAAGCTCCTTCAGGATGCGCTTCGTCGTCAGGGGCTTCAGGCCGGGCTTCTTCTCTCTCTGGCGGGCCTCTTCCTCGAGGATCTCCCGCACCCGGGCGCGAAAGGGCTTCAGAAGCGACGCTCTGCGTGGGGCGCTGGGTTCCGCGGGCGCTCCCTCGAGCTCCGGCGGGCGGAGGATCCTCCGCACCGAGTTCCTCGAGAGCCCGAGGTGACTGGCAAGCCAGCGGATGCCGTATCCCTGGGTGCGCAGTCGCAAGACGCGTTCGCGCACTTCCGTGGAGATCATCTGCGATACCTCCTTGAGAGCTGGGAAGTGAAGAGGGGTGGGTCCGCGGGACTTCCCCGCGGCAGGCGGGATCGCTTGGGGCGAGGGCGAGGAGCGCCGCTGAGACCTTCGAGAGGAGGGCCTCAAGGAGCGGCCTCTGGAGGCGCGGCGGATCGCACGCGCCGCTTGCGAGCGCCTCATCGAGCGCCCTGTGGGCTCTCAGGAGGGCCGGAGCCTGGGGCGGAGCCGCCTGAGCCTCGAGTGCATCGAGGGCGCTCCGCGGATCATCGAGGAGGCGCGGCCTGTCCCCACGGTCGGTTGCCCGGAGGAGGCAGAGGAACCGCAGGGAATCCTGGAGACTGAGCTCGGCGGCGACCAGCGAGAGGGCAAGCGAGACCTGCTCCTCCTGGGGCATCAGCGAGAGTGCGTGGACCACGGTCACGCGAAAGAGGCGCTCGGGGAGGATGGACGGGACCTCGGGAGACATGCGCGCGAGGATCTCAAGGCGCCGCCTGACCCAGGCCTTCCTCCGAGTGATGCTCCGGTGCATGGCGTGGGCCGAAAGCCCTTCGGAGTCGTGGATGTCTCCCAGGAGCGAAAGCTCCTCCCGGAGCGTGGTCCTTCGCGAGGGGTTATTGAGCCGAAGGCGCTCGATCTTGGCCTCCAGGCGGCTCCAGGACTTCACGACGACCCAAGCCGTGGCAAGGCCCTTGGCCTTCAGGGCGAAGAAGCGCCGGAACCCGTCAACCAGAAGGAACTTCCCCCCCTCCTCCAGGACGACGAGCGGGTGGTCGCAGTCCACCTCGGTGCTTCCCCCGACCCCCTCGAAGAGCTCCAGGGAGATGCTCTCAAGTGCCACCTCACGCACGGCCATGGGTCCGCTCCGGAAGCGAGAGCACCTGGAAGGTCGGGTAGCGGAAGGCGACGAGGTCTTTCGCGATGAGGCCGCGGAGCGCGGCCAGGATCTCATCCGGGGTGAGTTTGAGGAGCTTCCCGATGCGCCGGTAGCCCCAGAAGCTCGTGCCTTGGGGGCCAGCCACCAAGGCGAGGAAGAAGTAAAGAAGGATCTCGGCCTGGGCGAGCTCCGAGAGGAGACCGCGGTGCAGGATCTCGCGGTCGATCCAGGAGAAGCTCTTCGGGACCGAGCGGATTCTATCGGGGCGGACGGGCATCTTGAGCTGATCCATGGTCGCGCTGGAGATAGGGCTCGAGGACGGAAGCTCAGAACGGGATTTCATCCCCGCCGAAAGCTTCCGGAAGCTCGTCGATCAACACGGTCGGGGGATCGGCCTCGGGGAAGGGCAGACGTCGGACAGCGACGGCGGCGATGATGACGGAGGGGTGCTCCCGGCGCCGGGCACCTGCGGAGGGGGTGCCCTCGCGGTCTTCCTCGAGATGGCCGAGGACGAGCACGTCATCGCCCTTACGGATCCGGAGGTCGCACAGTCGGCTCACGTGGACCTCCACGGCGAACCGCTCGGCGCCCCCCGCTCGGAGCGTCCTTCGGGCGATGACGAAACGGAACGACACCCCACCCGCGACGCCTCCCGGTTTCGGCGTCGTCGCCACCTTGCCCTCAAGAAGCACCTGGTTGATCGCCACGATTCCGCACCTCCGCCGGAGAGCGCGGCCCCACGCGGGACTCGCTTGACGACAGGCGCGGACTGTACCTGCCCCGAGCGCCCAGCCCAACGCGCATCCTCTGCGCATCGTTACCGGCAGGAGGGCGGGTCGGGACCGGAGGTAACGGCCGAGAGGAACCTCAGCGCCTCGACGAACGCTTCGAGGGACGACCCACCCTGAAAGTGCATGATGATCACCCGGGGAAGATCCGGCGGCTCGGGCCCCCGACGAAAACGGGGTCCCTCCCTCTTCCAAAACGGCGTGCGGGGGAAGACCTCTTGCCACCAGAGCCGCCAGCGCTCGATGGACCTCCGACTCGCGCCCACCAGGCGCTCGAGGTCCCTCACCCTCCGGGCCCTGGGACCATGGCGCATGGCGGCGACGATCACCACCACAGCCATGACGAACACGTGGCGCCCGAGGAAGCGGACCGAGGGCGGGGTCAGGCGCTTCCGACAGCGGTCCTCGCTGCAGCAGAAGCTGAAGCGACGCCAGCGCCCAGGAGGAAGCGAGGCCGGACCCCGAGGCTTGCGCTTGAAGTGGGCGCAGTGTACCGGAGCGCCGCAGTGCGGGCACCCCTTGGCCTTGGCGCCCCGGGCGATGTCGGCGTCGACATCATGGAGGAAGCTCCACAGCCTGGCATCCGCGAGGAGAGCGTGGCACAATCCCGGCACTCCTTTCTGTTTTGCGACAGCAGGAGTGAACCCCTTCCAGAGGCTCCAAGCAACCCTTGTCCTCGGGAAGGGGGCTTTTCTCGGGACCCAGCGTGGAGGATCCAGGGCAGGCGGATCCACACACTCCGGGAGTCCACCTCGATGAGGTCCCCGCTGCCCTCCAACCCTATCCCCTCGAACCCAGGGCCAGAACGCTCCTCCCCGGGCGGCTCAAGTCTCGCCGGGAAGGTGGGTCACTTTCCCCCGGCAGGTGGGTCAGTTTTCGGCCGGGAATGACAAATCGAAAGGTGAACTTGCTAAGGCTCACATTGCGTGACTCAGAAGCGGCCTTCTTTTCCCACGTTAACTGACCCCGGCTACCCCGCTCTCCGAACGGGCACGCGTGCGTCGCGTACCACGGGCAGTCCAGCTATCGCAACGACTTGCAGCGCTGACTGCGAAGGCCACGTCGTCGGCCATGGGCCTCTAAACCGGATCACTTATTCTGGGACTGGCCCCGCCAAATAGCGTGAGCCTTAGCATGAACTCGTCCAGGTAGTACCCGAGATGTTCGTGACTGACGGCACCCTGATGAGTACCAGGGATCCATCGCCTGAGAAGCGAGGCCACCCGGTGGACCCGCGGCATAAGTTCGTGGGGCCTATTCTTCCTGCCGCTGAGGACCGTGACTCTGCGCTTGTAGCCGAAGACTTCGAGGCCGTTGTACCCTTCCCAGCCGTCGGTATGGAGCACACTGCCGGGCTCCACCGAGGCAAGGACGAAGGTGTGGGGACTGCACATCGAGGCGTCGGGGATGTTCTGCAAGCGGACCCGGGCGATTCCGTCCCCGTCCTCTTCCGCCGCAACTGCAATCAGCGCTTTCTTCTCGGTCTCGCGACCCGAGACCCCCTCCTCGAGCCCGCCGAGATACGTCTCGTCGATCTCCACCGCTCCACATAGGCCGTCGCGACCTGGACGAACCATTGCCCTTCGCAACCTGTGCAACCACGACCAGGCGGTCACATACGTCCTGAGACCCAGGATCCGCTGCATCCCCAGGGCGCTCGCACCGTTCTTCTGGCTCGTCACGTACCAGATGGCGCGGAACCACTGTCGGAGCGGCTTCCGCGTGTCCTGGAAGATCGTGCCTGCGGTGACCGACGCCTGGTGGTGGCACCCGGCGCACTCCAAACGAACCCCCCGCACAGGCCACGACCGGTCGTGCCCGCAACGGGGGCAACGGAACCCGTCCGGCCACCGCAACTTGACCAGATAGGCCCGACACGCGGCCTCCGTCGAAAACCGATCCTCGAGCTCGATAAGGTCCCGGGGGAAGTCCTCCATGGCCCCCGAGGCTACCCAATCCCCCGCCCCAGGATTTCCTTGGACACTCCTTTGGGACAGAATGAGTCCCAGAAAGGAAGTGTTCGATGTCCAAGAAGAACAAGAACAGCTCGGCGTCTCCGGAGGGAGCCCGGAGGGCGACCGACGGAGACGCCGGGGCGGTGCGTGAGCGGGGGAGGTTCTCCTCCCGGCGCAAGGCCGAAGCCGTGCTGCGGCTCCTGAGGGGGGAGGATCTCGACAGGGTCTCCCGTGAACTCGGGGTCACTGGGGAGACGTTCCTGGCCGGGGCGCAGGGGTCTCTGAAGTCCCGTCCCGAGGGCGACCGGGACGAGGAGATCCGTAGACTGCGGGCCAAGGTCGGGGAGATCACCATGGCGAACGAGCTGCTCTTGGAGCGCTGCTACGCCCTGGAAGACCACCGCCCTTTACCGTGGAAGAGGTCGAGGCCTTGAGCCGGCGCGTCTCGCCCTCCATGAACCGACCGTACGGTCTCGAGAGGACCTGCCGCGTTCTCGAGGTCTCCCGCTCCACGGTCTACGCCGTCCGGGAGCGAAGGATCGACCCTCGTACACCCAAGCGCCGCGGCCCGAAGCCCCGCTGGAGCGACGAAGCGCTCCTGGGGAAGATCGAGGAAGTCCTGAAGGCCTCCCCCTGGCACGGGGAAGGCCATCGCAAGGTCTGGGCCCGTCTCCGCCACCAAGGCGTCCGCACGTCCAGGGGGAGAGTTCTCCGCCTCATGCGCGAGAACCATCTCCTGGCTCCGACCAGCTCTGGGGCTCCGCACGGCCCTGCCGCCCACGACGGGACCATCACGACCGAGCTGCCGGACGTGATGTGGGGCACAGACGGGACGGCGACAGTCACGATCGAGGATGGCACGGCGACCATCTTCGTCGCCGTGGATCACTGCGATGCGAAGTGCGTGGGCATCCATGCAACGAAGAGAGGTACGCGCTTCGAGGCCCTCGAGCCGATACGCCAAGGCATGCGGGAGCACTTCGGGGGGTACGGCGCGCGGGGCTCGCCCGCGGCTTGAAGCTGCGACACGACCACGGAAGCGCGTTCATGAGCGATGTCTTCCAGACGGAGACCAAGTTCCTCGGGATCGAGTCCAGTCCCGCCTTCTTGCGCGAACCGGAGGGCAACGGCTGCGCCGAACGGTTCATCAGGACCCTCAAGGAGCAGCTCCTCTGGCTGAAGACTTTCCGCACGGTCGAAGAGTTGCGCCTGGCCCTCCATGAGTTCAAGGACCGTTACAACCGGGAGTGGATCGTAGGACGACACGGCTACAGGACGCCGAACGAAGTCAGAAGACAGCTCTTGTCGGCTGCGGAGTTCGCTGCTTGAATACCTTCAAACCAGTGTCCGAAGAACCCGGGGCGGTACACCAAGGTGCCAACCTGAGTCAACTATATGCCCCCTAATGCCGATTCGAATGCACGGGAATTGCGCCGTAGCGGGGGCAAACGCTGTTCTGCCACGAGGGTAGAGGAGGGGCATGCCGAACTGGAGGGGGTGCTATGCGCATAGCGATCCAGCCTGATTTCGGGCCGATCCAGAATCCCGAGCGGGATCGTTCTTCGCCGCGTTGGGCCGAGCTGCTACAGCAGGCAGGGCACGAGGTATCCTGGGTGGATGTCTATCGAGCGGATATTATTGAGCAATTACGCGGGTGCCACGGGTTTATGTGGCGTCACGCGCATCATTCTGGGATGTGGCACATCGCGCGACGCTTGCTGCCTGTAATTGAAAGAGAGCTTCAGTTGACGGTTTACCCCGATCAAGCCACCTGTTGGCACTACGATGATAAGGTAGCGCAGGCTTACCTCTTCAGGGTTCTGAAGATCCCGACGCCGACAACCTGGGTGTGGTTCGACGCGTCGGCTGCGTTGGCTTGGTCCGCAGTGACAAGATACCCGTTGGTGATGAAGCTCTGGAGCGGAGCATGTTCCAAGAATGTAAGGCTCGTCGTTTCACCAGGCGAATGCGAGACGTGGATCCGACGGATGTTCGGTGCGGGGGTGTATAGCTTGGATCCCCGGGAACTCGGGCCGCTTCATATGAAGAAACGGCTACGAGTGGCTGCCCGTTGTCTTTTGCGAGGGCAGGCCCCCGGTCCGCCCGCGGAGACCTGGGATCTTCACAAGAACTACGTCTATTTTCAGGAATACATTCCGGACAATGATTACGACACACGGGTTACCGTGATTGGTAACAGGGCATTCGGTTTCCGGAGGCTTAACCGACCGGATGACTTTCGTGCGAGCGGAAGCGGGCGCATTGAATGGGATCCGCAGGGAATCGCTGAGAGGGCTATCCGGCTTGGCTTTGATGTGGCGCATAAGCTGAAGACTCAGTCGGTAGCTCTCGATATCCTTCAGAGCAAGGACGGTCCGGTTATTACCGAGGTGAGTTACACCTATGCGAGCTGGGCGATCTATGAATCTCCTGGGCATTGGGTTCTTGCTGGAAGCCCCGAGTCGGGTGCTTTGACCTGGAAGGAGGGCCATATGTGGCCAGAGGAGGCGCAGATTCATGATCTCCTGGCCCGTCTCACCGGAGAGGATGCGTCATTATCCGCTGAGAGTGATCATCATGAGTTTGGCTAAGATTGTGGCCACGGATCCTCGAGGGTTTTTCTCAACCGACAGTCGGTGAAGAGCTGCTCGGAGCTCTCTGCCCCATCACGCTGTGTGGTCGCAAGAGGGAACTGGTGCGGGAGGACCAGGAGGTGGCCGGTCCTCGGATCCCGCGTCTGGTGTGTATCGTCCCGTGGTCAAGGCGCAGCGATCGCGTTGGCCGTTCAAGCACTGAAAGGAAAGTGAGATACGCCGTGATTTGTGATGCGGAGATTCTGGTCCTTGGCTCTGTCAGATAGCCTTCATTCGGGGGCATTGGCGTGCAATCGCCGCGCCCGCTGACGCGCGAGCGGCAAGTCCGGGCGGGAGCGGCTGGTGCTTTAACCATCGCATTCCTGAGTCCGGCGTGGCCCAAAGCCGCGTCATATAACGGCATCGTCAGCTACACGACGCAGATGTACCAAGGGTTGCGTGATTTAGGCGATCGCCCGCTCATTATCGCTCAGGAGCTCCACGAACACAGCGACGGCGACGATGTCTTCTGGCTTGACGCGTTCGGAGCGCGAGGGCTGCTCCGGCGCGCGCGCGATCGTCTGCTGCGAAACGTGGCGGCCGGTTACTGCCACGCGACAAATCTGGCCGACGCCATAGTGCGCCGCGTCAATCAGCTCACCTGCGAGCGGGAACTGCAGTTGCTTCAGATGGAAGAGTCGTTTGGCTGGGCGCATCGGGTGGCTGGCCGCCTTAGCGTGCCGCTGGTTGTGCGACTGCACGGACCATGGTTCCTGGTGGGCCCTGCAAGTGACGCGTCGAACAATGCGGCTTTCCGCCGGAAGGTCGCGGCCGAGGGTCGCGGCGCGGTTATGGCCGATGGCGTCACCGCCGCCTCCGCCAACACGCTTGACGCATTTCGACTCCATTACCAGTGCGAGCTGGCGCTTGCCCGGGTGATCCCCAATGCCATTTCGCTCCCACCCGGGCAGGCCCGCTGGAGTTTGGAGAACACCGAGCCGGAGCGCATCGTCTTCATCGGGCGCTTCGATGCGTGCAAGGGCGGCGATGTGGTGATCCGTGCCTTCGTGAGCCTGTCCCGCCGCCGGCCGAAAGCTCGGCTGACATTCGTCGGGCCCGATTTGGGCGTCGTGCAGGCCGGCCGGAAGGTGCAATTGCGCGAGCTGGTGCAGTCGCTGCTTCCGGGCGCCCTGGACGATGGGCGTATCGAAAACCTGGGCTTCCAAGCAGGCGATGCCCTTTGGGACCTGCGCCGCCGGGCGGCGGTGGTGTTGGCCCCGTCACGCTTCGAGAATTTCCCTAACGTCGTGCTCGAAGCCCTGTGCCTAGGCGCGCCTGTGATCGCCACGGGGGTCGGCGGGACGCCGGAGATAATCACCCACGGTCAGGATGGCCTGCTGGTTGAAGCTGGGAGCGATGAGGGACTGGCGCGGGCCATGGAAACCATGCTGGCCAATCCCGAGGCCGCCGCGGCCATGGGAGAACAGGCGTTCAAACGTAGCCTCGACTACAGGCCCGAGGCGATCGCTCGGCTCACGCATAGCTTCTATGAAGAGGTCATCGACCGCTTTCAGCGGAGACGGGGCAAAGGTCATAACCTGTAGGCTGATTCTTCTGGCAAGTCCACTACTCACTGCTCTGGTTACTGATCACCTTCCATCGCTACGTAAGGAGGCGCTCCCAACCAAGCACGCTCGCAGCCAGCGCATCCACCAGCCAGTTCTTACCTGTTCGGCCAGAAAGCGCCCTGGTGGCAGCGAGAGCATGGCCAGCACGCTCCTGCAAAGTATTGTAGAAAAGCGCCTTACGCCGCGGTCTTTTTGGGCGTGTATCTTGCTCTCCCCCCTATCGCGCAAGCTCCAGCTTTTCTGCGCGGCCCTCCTATCGCGGCTGGTTCCACCTAGGTCAGACTCGGACCCAACAGATGCGTTTCGCTCAGACAAAGAGGAAGAACACCAATGAAGACATATTCGCTCGCGCTTTGTCTTGCCCTTCTTCCGACGATCAGAAGCCCACTGCTTGCGGAAATAACCGTATCCTTGAAAGCGACGCAGACGGCGGGACCTGCGCCGCTGGGCGTCGTCTTCGACGCTAGCGCTACAAGCAGCACTCGTACAGAGAAGCCCTTCTTCGATATCCTGTATCTCTGGGACTTCGGAGAAGACTGCGGTCTATGGAGCACCACCTCCAAGCCAAAGCGAAATGACTCGGGGCCAATCGCCGCACATGTTTTCGAGACCCCCGGCTCCTATCAGGTCACCCTCACATGCTCTGATTCCGCAGATCAGCCGCCCGCCTCAAAGACCGTTACAATCGTCGTAACAGACCCGAGCCAGCAGTGGGCTAGGGACAAGACAGTTTGCTGCACAACGGGGACTGATCAGACGTGGGGGCCCAGCGGCTGCCGTTACGTCACTAATGCTACCTGGGCTGATGTCCTTGCGCAGATCAGAAGTGACACGCGGATCATGCTCAAGCGGGGAGACAGGTGGATATCGACATCATGGTTTTCAATTATCGCTGCTGGACCTGGGATGATCTGTGCGGGTCCTGGGACAGATGCCAAGCCTAAGATAACCATATCATGTACATCGTCGTGGGAGTGGTGCATATTAGCGAGCACTTGCGCTGACTGGCGCTTTGTGGATCTCGAAATAACCGCACCCGGATCTGGCGTGGACAACGGCATTACTGTTTTTAGATCCATTAGCGCCACACCGGGCGTTGATGGGTACCTGTGGCTTCGTTGCGATGTGTCCTACGCAGGGCTAACCTGGTATCCCGGCGCCCCGGGACCAAGCCACGATGGCTGGGTAATTCAGGAATGCACAGTAAAATATACGTACTATCGCAACATATACGGCAGTTATGGCCATCTGGGGGTACTCGGGTGCACTTTTTCCGACTGTGCCGCAACTGGATACAGGCACAACATGCGTTTTGCGCATCTAAGTAATTCGGTGATAGCGCATAATCGCATTTGGGAGGTGCCTAATACTAATGGTGGGTGTCACTTGCTGTATATCCACAACACAGACGATTGGGTTCAAGGGGGGATGGGTTTGCCATCGGCGTACATCCAAGTGAGCCAGAACCACTTTTGGGATGATCGCGATGGCGGATGGTCTACGTACTTTGGGACACAGAATTCCCTTAATGCGGAGCCAGTCAAGCATGTGCTGATTGATGGAAACTTGTTTGAGAAAGCCGTAAGTCAGGGGGGAGCCACTCAGAACTCTCCCGGAACGATGGTGTCTTTCTGTGGGGATAATGATTGCATGATGCGCAACAACATTGCGCGTGGCGGCTCGCAATTTTTCTCAACCGGGGTGGGGTATCCAACCATAATCCCAAACGACGTTTATTCGTATAACAATTCATTCTGCTCTGAGGCGACCGATACCGTTAATTTTGCGTATGTTTGTGCGGGAGCGACTGAAGTTTACATTCGCAACAACATCGCTGTGAACCCAAATGTCGTTCCCGGCATTGCGGGGTCTGGGACGTATGTGGGCAGTAACAATATTCTCCAGAAGGGGGATCCCGGTTGGGTTTCTTTGCCTCCAAGGCGGTGGGCTGATTTTGAGCTTCAGGTGGGGAGTCCGGCCGTGAATGGGGGCGTGTATGTTCCGGTGTGGAGGGATTTTGCTGGGCGTGCGCGTCTGTGGAGAGAGGGAAAGTGTGAGGTCGGCGCCTTGGAAGTGGGTGGCCCTGGTCCTCCGGGCAACGTGAAGGTCTTGATGAAATAGGAGTCTCCTGACCTTTGAGTGGGTCATGGAAGGGGTGGATCGAGTTGGATGCCGCCGCAGGTGAGGAAGACCATTGCGATCAGGGGCTCGGCGCTGTGGAAGCCGAACGCTCGGCGGGCGATCATCCTCAGCTTGTTGTTGATCCCTTCGACGAGACCGTTCGTGAGGCGAGTCTTCACGTAGGCGAGGACGCCCTCGAAGTGCTTTCGGATCGTTCGAGCCGCCCGGACGAAGGGCCGGAGCCTGGATCGAGAGGCCCAGGCGAGCCACGCCCTGAGAGCCTTCTCGGCACGGGCAGGCTGGAGGTAGTCGAGCGCCTGGGCGAGAGTCTCCTTGAGGAGGTACGCCCGATACAGCCGCTCGTTCGTTCTCTGGACCTCGCTGAGCCGGAACCTCTCGGACGGGAAGAGGTTCTCGGGCCGCTTCA
>JAFGFV010000009.1 GCA_016930895.1 Spirochaetales bacterium
AAGCCTCCGGCGGTGGCGCCGGTGATGTAGCCGCCGTTGAGCAGCGACTCGTGGATGGCCATGCGCCCGGCCCGGTGCCGGGAGCCGGCGATGCCGTAGAACAACCCGCTGGAGTAGCTGAAGGCCATGGCCAGGCCGATCAGCGGGAGCAGCACCGCGAAGAAACCGAGCGAGCGCGCCTGGCTCATCAGGGCCAGCAGCACCGCCAGGTACAGCTGTCCCAGCAGGATGTAGCGCCTGCGGAACTGCCAGAAGCCGGCGAAGCCCAGGAGCAGGAAGCCGACCGATTGGGTGAGGGTGCGCGCGGAGATCAGGGCGCCCACCGTGCTCTTGCTGACCCGGAGCACGTCCGCGGCGAACAGCGGGAACACGGCGGCGATCATCCCCGACACCACGTAGGCCGCGAACATCCCGGCCCAGGCGGGGTAGCGCAAGGGGGTCCCCTCCCCGAGCACGCGGGCCGGGGGCAACGCTGCGGCCGCGGGCTCTGCGGCCGCGGGGTTCGGCACCGACGCCGGCGCTGCGGCTGCGGCACCGGGGGCTGCGACCGCTCCATCGGTGCCGCTGCGGCGGAGCGCCGGGACCGCCGCCAGGCAGGCCAGCAGGAACGCGAGGTAGACCCCGAAGGTGCCGGCGGTCAGAAGGATCGGCAGCGCCACGGCCCGCTCGCTGGCCGCGCCCGCCAGCGCGTAGCTCGCCACCAGGCCCAGGCTCCAGGACAGGTTGAAGCGGCTCTGCCGGCGCCCGAGCTGCTGCCCCTCGACTCCCTGCGACAGCCACCCCATGACCGGCGGCCAGAAAAAGGCCAGGGCCAGGCGGTACAAAGCGCTGAACAGGAAGCTGAGCGGCAGGGAAGGCAGCAGGTACAGCAGCAGCAGAGACAGGACAATCCCGGCCACGGCCGCGGGAAGCAGCAGCTGCGGCCTGAGGCGGTCGAGGAATGGCCTCAAGCCCAGACAACCGAGGATATATACCAGGACACTGAAGCCGACGAACCAGCCGATCAAGCTGGGGCTGGCCCCGTAGCGTTCCCGCAGGAAGAACACGAGACCGAGGTTGAGCATGCCTTCCCCCAGGGCAGTCAGGAAGGCGCCGGGGAAAATGACGAAGGTGTTGTCGATTGTCAAAGCCCTGCCGAACCGCGGTGCCTTTCGAGCGATCTGACTCATCGGAGCGCAATCATACCCGTTCCTTCGGGCTTGCGCTACGGGGCAGGATGGATTGGAGGGCTGTCGCTCCGGCTGCCGGTGCGGCCGCGGGTCAGGCCCCGCCGGGCCTTCGCCCCTTGCGCTCGTACATCGCCTTGTCGGCCTGGATCAGCAGCTCACCGAGGGAAACCGGCTGCTTCGGATCGAAGTAGGCGAAGCCCACGCTGATCGAAAAGGGATACGGCCGGGTGACCTTGCGGTTGTGAGCCTCCAGGTTCCGGGCCAGACGCTCGAGCAGAATCGCGGAGCTGATCTCCGGCTTTTCGCTCATGAGCACGACGAACTCATCCCCGCCCATGCGGGCAATGATGTCCGACTCCCGAAAGCTCTCCCGAAGTATCTGGGCGGCGTCGACCAGGGCACGGTCGCCTTCGTGGTGTCCGAACCCGTCGTTGATCCTCTTGAGGCCGTCGAGATCCGCCGAAGCGAGCAGCATGGTGCGCCCGGTGCGCCTGGCGATTTTGATCTGCTGCTCGGCCAGAATGTAGAATCCACGGCGGTTGTAGATGCCCGTGAGCTCGTCGGAGAGGGAGAGGGTCCGCAGCTCCTCGAGCACCCGCTCGCGGTCCAGCAGATACTGACGCGCCCGGGAGGCGCTCGCGGCCACAGCCGCCAGCAGCACCACCGCCATGGCGAAGAGCACCCCGGAGGAGACACCCGTGAGCCTGCGGAGCTGCTGCTTCTGGGGCCCGACGTTGTAGTACAGCTCGAACACCCCCAGCAGGCGTCCCCCACGCACGACCGGGACGTAGGCTTCCACCACGTCGGTCACCATCCGTTCGCTTTCGAAGGACAGGCTGTCCCGCTCCACCTCCTGGGCCACGGTCCTGCGGCTCGCCAGTATGTCCTGGAAGTAAGGCTCCCGGTTCAGCGTGCCGATCTCCCGGCTGTCGCTGGAGTACAGCACCCGCCCTTCGGGGGAATAGATTTTGAGCTTGAAGAAGTTCGCCTCCCGCTCCAGCCTCGCGAGCCTCTGGACAACAGCGGGGGCGAAAGTCCCCGCCCCGAGCTCCCGGTCGTCGGGAACCAGCACCGACGTCAGGTCCGTGGCCACCCCGACGGCCTCGCTGAGGGTGAACTCCCGCAGCAGGCGCTCCATTCCCGGGTACTGGTACAGCACAATGAAGAGAGGAAAGATCACGATCGTCGCCACGGAGAGCACTACGATCCCGACCAAGAAGCCGGGACGGGCGACAGTCCTGCGGACGACAGGGTCGGCGTTCATGGGACATAGTGAACATACACGAGCAGGGCCCGAGCGGGCAAGGGCACGCACAACCGCACGCGCACTCTTGTGCGCGGCAACTCGTGCTCTTGACGAAACCACGCGAGTTGGATTATTGGCATATCATATACAGAGACCTTTCGTATTGGTGGAGGATTGCAATGAAACCGGAAGATCATTCCAAGCTCCAGTCGCACCTGAGCGAGCTTTCGGGCCTGAAGTCACGCAGCCCCGAGGAGAAGAAGTTCAAGGACTGGAAAGAGAACGTGGAGAAGAAGCTCGACGAGGTCTTCGGCAAGGGCTCGGCGGAGGCAAGCGGTTTTCGCCGTATCCGCTTCTTCGAGTTCGGGCGCCAGGGAAAGCTGAAGGACGCCCCGCTGACCGAAAGCGAGCGCCGGGAGTACCTCGACCGGCTGGAGGAGGCACGGCGCTTCCTGCAACGCTTGGTGTAGCGACACGGTTATTTGACAATCCGGCCTCGGGAACCCCACAATCGAGCTCACGTCTAAGGAGGTGCCTCAATGACGACAGCCAAGACCCCCCGGTTGCGCCGCCTCGTTGCGGGCGCGGGCCTGCTTCTCCTCGTTTCCGCCGCCGCTGGAGCTCAGGACCAGGGTGCGATTTTGCGGCTGAAGAACCAGATCATCGATCTGCAGAACCGCGGCACGCTGGGCTTCAAGGACGTCTCGTTGTGCTCCAAGGTGATCGGCTTCGGCTCGTACGTGCCGCTGCCGGAGCCGGCGATCCCGCAGGGTGGAGAGCTCCTGCTGTACTACGAGCCGGTCAACGTGTTCACCAACCGGGTCAAGGGTCAGTACGAAATCTGGTACACCCAGGACATC
>JAFGFV010000515.1 GCA_016930895.1 Spirochaetales bacterium
GTCCAGGCCCAGGAAGATCCCCTGGGTGATCTCGGTGTGCTTGGGGGTGGAGGTGCGGCCGAAGCGGTCGAAGGCGATGTTGAACCAGTCGTACACGTCCGCGTGGATCCGGTAGTACCGGTCACACAGCTCCTGGGGGGTGATCCCTTCCTCCAACGCCTTGGTCTCGGTCGCGGTGCCGTACTCATCGGTGCCGCACACGTACAGCGTCTCGTAGCCGCGCAGCCGGCAGTAGCGGGCGTAGACGTCCGCCGACAGCACCTGGATCAGGTTGCCCAGGTGGGGAATGTTGTTCACGTACGGCAGGGCCGACGTGATGAGGATCTTCTTCATGGTAGCGCTACTATAGGAAGAACCTCCGAGCCAGGTCAAGCTGCGGCCGCGCCGCCCGCGGCAGCCCCGCGGCTTCAGGCCTCGACCGGGCAGCCCTTGAGGGAACCGGCCCGCCGCAACAAGTTGCGGGTCATGCAGGCGAGCCAGTTCCAGTGCAGGACGAAGTGCAGGGCCACTCCTACGGTCATGGCGATGCCGCTCCAGTCGTGCAGGTCTTTCCAGAACCAGCGGCTCAGGAACAGGAACTCCCGGCCTCCTAGCTGCGCCGCCCGGGCTGCCGGCGAAAGGCGCGCAGGTGGTTCTCCGAGGCTTCTTTGAGCCGCTCGAAGACCTCCCGCACATCCGCCGGCAGATCCTGCCTCAGGAAGGACTCGTACATCGCGATGTTGTCCAGCTCCGCCTGAACGCCCGCCTGGCTGGCGGCCTCGAGGCTCGCGGGCAGCACCACGTGCTCCGCCGCAGCGTCCTTCGGCACCGAAAGCCCGTGCTTCCGGAACAGCTCCTCCAGCCACTCGATGTGGCGCTCTTCCGCCCTGATGATGTTGCTGAACGGGCGGACCTGGCCGTATTCCTCCATGATGAGCGCGTACTCGCCCCGGGCCAGGTATTCATCCTGGATGGCATAGGTGAGCATCTCCTCGAGGGTCAGCCCCGAACGACCCTGGGCCGCCTTGGCGCCGTAGCCGGGCGCTTCCGCGACCAGGACGGCGGCGGGGATCAGGACCAGGGCGAGCGCCAGGAAGATGGCCTTGTTGATCTGCAGCTTCATCGTTGCCTCCTTGCTTCGGTTTCTGGGTTCAAGGGTACAGGTCGGGTCTGGAGCGCCGGTGCAGGAAGGGTGAAGATTTCGTGAAGCCCGCTCGCCGCGGGGCGGGAACGAGTGGAACCATCCGGCGCTCTTCGGGTAGAATACGGGGACTGCCATGGCACGGATATTCGTGGTGGAAGACAACGAGGGCCTGCGCGAAGCGGTGGTCTCCTACCTCCGCCTGGCCGATCACGAGGTGGTCGAGTTCCCCCGCATCGAGGGGGTGGAGGCAGCCCTGGCCACCCGGGAGCCGCAGCTGATCGTCCTGGACGTGATGCTGCCCGACGGCGATGGCTTCCAGCTGGCCCGGCGTCTGCGAAAGACAACCCAGGTCCCCGTGCTGTTCCTGACCGCGCGAACTTCCGAGTCGGACCGCATTACGGGTTTCGAACTGGGGGCCGACGACTACGTGGTCAAGCCCTTCTCTCCCAAGGAGCTGGTCCTGAGGGTCGAGGCCATCCTGCGCCGCACAGGCCGGACGGCTGGTCCGGGCCCGGAGCAGACGCCGCTGCGCCGAAGCCTCGGCGAGCGGCTCCTCGAGCTGGACGAAGCCTCCCACCGGGTCCTCCTCGACGGCCGGGACCTCCAGCTGACCGCGGCGGAGTGGAGGATCCTGAAGACCCTGGCCGCCAGGCCCGAGATCGTGGTCAGCCGGGAACGGCTTCTCGGGGAAAGCCTAGAGTACCTGTCCGCGGAGGGTTCCGAGCGCACCGTCGACACCCACGTCAAGAACCTCCGGGCCAAGCTCGGAGATCCGGGGTGGATCGAGACGGTCCGCGGCTTCGGGTACCGCTTCGCCGGACGACCCGCGTGAACCGGCTGTTCGTTCGCACGCTCCTCGCTTTCCTCCTCGCGCTGGTGCTCCTGGCCGCCCTCCAGACCGGGGCGTGGTTCTGGGGCTTCCGCCGTTCCGCCTCCGCCTGGAGCCGGGCCAGGTCCGAAGCCGTGGCCGAAACCGCCCTCCGGATCCTCCGGGAAGACCCCACCCTCGATCCGCAGACCATTCCGGCGGAGCCGCCCCTGGCGGTCTATGATCCGCAGGGCACCCTCGTGTTCGCCAACCGGGGGTTCCGCGGCGGACGGGGGGCGGGAGCGGGAGTAGAACGGCGTCCCGTGCTGGAGGACGGGAGGCTCGTGGGGTTCTACACCACGGGCCGGCTGCAGTTCCAGACCGACGGGGCCAACCAGCGCTTCGTGGAGTCACTGAGGCGGACCTTCTGGATCGGCGCCGCGGCCTCGCTTCTGATCGCCCTCGTCGCCGGGCTCCTGTTCACCCGCGGCCTGACCCGCCCGGCCGTCCGGGTGTCCGAGGGCCTGGAGAAGATCGCCCGTGGGGAGCTGGAGATGCGGCTCCCGGAAGGGGGGGCCGAAGAGATCGCCCAGATCGCCCGCTCGGCCAACCGGCTGGGGACCCAGCTCGAGCGGGAGCGCGAGATCCGCCGGCGCTGGGTCCAGGACATTGCCCACGACCTGCGCACGCCGGTATCAGCCCTCAAGGCGCAGCTGGAGGCCATGCGCGACGGGGTGCTCGAGCTCTCCGTCGAGCGGATAGCCAGGAACCTGGGAGAGATCGAGCGGGTGGAGACCCTGGTCCTGGACCTGGAAGAGCTCATGCGGCTGGAGTCGCCGGAGCTGCGCCTCGAGCCGCGGGAGATATCGCTCCTGCCCCTGTTCGAGGAGCTCCACCACGGCTTCGCCCTCGCCCTCGACCGCAAGGGGGTCCAGTGGCAGCAGGAATGCGCCGCCGACACGGTGCGCGCAGACCCGGGGCTCCTTCATCGGGCATTGGCCAACTTCCTCTCCAACGCCCTGCGCCACGTCCCCGAGGGGGGCACGATCCGGGTGGCCTCCCGCCCCTCCGCCCAGGGGGTGGAGCTGCGGGTCGCCAACTCGGGGACCCCGATCCCGGAGGCCGACCGCGAACGGGTCTTCGACCGGCTGTACCGGGGAGAGTATGCCCGCAGCAGCCCCGGCTCGGGGCTCGGGCTGACCATCGCCCTGCGGATCGCAGAGCTGCACGGCGGGGGCATCCGGATCGACGATTGGGGGGGCCGGGGCACCGACGTGATCATGAGCCTGGCATCGAGGGACCCTTTGCCGCTATAGTGTAGGGCTCTTG
Source organism: Spirochaetales bacterium (assembly GCA_016930895.1). The sequence goes on from JAFGFV010000515.1 coordinate 3,261, forward strand.
AAAGCAGCCAAGGAGGCAGGCCCCGAATGAAGGACAATCCCATCGCCATCGCCCTTTCGGCCCGGTGGTACACCTTTCCGCAGCGGTTCCAGTGGATCGCCGAGCACGATTTCGAGCTGGAGTATACCCCGGGGCCGGAGGCGCTCGACGAGCTTCCCCGACACGTGGGCGTGCTCCTGGAGCGGGGCAGGCTGGTTCGCTTTCACGGCTTTTTCCCCGGGTACGAGCTGGGCGACCCCGACGCCGGGCTCGCCGAC
>JAFGFV010000516.1 GCA_016930895.1 Spirochaetales bacterium
CCCTCGATCAGGGACTTGCCCCGCTCGATGCAGTCGTGGACCAGGGAGGAGCGGAAGGCGTTCTGGTCGTGGAGGATGTGCATCTCGTCGCTGATGTGCTCCACCACGACCTGCAGCCCCATGAAGTAGCGCAGCTGCCGCTGGTAGGCCCTCATGATCTCTTCGGTGCTCTTGAAGGTAGCGAGGTCCCCGTCCCCCGGGAGCAGGGTCACGCCCGTCGCCGGGTCGGTGCCGTTGTTGAGGGTGATCTCGAAGACCTTGGCCAGGTTGAGCCAGGAGCCCTTGGCCGCGAAGTCCCACTTGCCCGGGATGGAGGCCTCGATGCAGCCCACCGGGGCCCAGTCATACAGGTCTTCTTTGGCGATGCCCATATTGTCCAGGATGCGCATGACCGCCGGATCGCCGTACAGCGCCGGCTGCCCGCCCTGGTGCTGCTGCACGACCTCCAGGGCTCGATGCATGAACCGGTCGGAGGTGCCCTCGAACCACTTGAGGGACACCGAAGGGTTGGTCAGGCCGAGCTCCGCGGTGGCGTCCAGCACCAGGTAGGTCAGGTCGTTGACCGCGTCCTCGCCCTCGGCCGTCTGCCCCCCGATGGCCAGGTTCTGGGCCAGGTGGTAGCCGGGGAAGTACTCGCTGTCCGGCCAGGAGCGCAGCTTGTTGATCTCGTTGGTCTTGATGAAGAAGGCCTCCACCAGCTCCAAAGCGAACTCCCGGGTGATCGCCCCGGAGTCGATGTCTTTCTGGTAGTAGGGCCAGAGGTACTGGTCGAAGCGCCCGAGGGAGATGGCGTGACCGTTGGTCTCGATCTGGAGAATCAGCTGGATGAGCCACACGGTCTGGATGGCCTGCCAGAAGCTCCGGGCCGGCCCCGCCGGCACCTGGCGAAGGTTTTCCGCCATGACGGCCAGCTCCTGCTTGCGCGCCGGGTCGCTCTCCTTGGCGGCCAGCTCGGCCAGATGCTCGGCGAAACGCCGGCCAAAGTTGATGACCGCCTGGTTCGCGGTGATCACCGCCTGGAGGAACCAGTACTGAGGGATGGCGCCGGGCTCCTCCAGGTCCAGCTCCTCGAGGCGCTTCTGCGCCCGGGCAGTGACCCCGTTCAGCCCCTCCCGCAGCACCCAGGCGTGATCGGGCAGGACGTTGCCCAGGCCGGCGGCGGCGCACCAGGTGTCGTCGATGGCGTTGATCTCCCAGGCCCGGCGGGCCGGCTCGGGCAGCTGGCTCCACACGTTCTTGATCAGGGTCTTGTTCTCCCAGTATGCGATGGTCTCGAGGATCTGGGCCTTGGCCTCGGCGGTGTAGGTGAACTGGTCGCAGGGCCGCTCCGCGAAGTGGTACGGCTTTCCCTCGAACTCGTCCACGATCCAGTCGGTGGAGTACTCCGGAAAGACCGGAGCGGCATGGACGGAGCTGGCCTGGTTGCCGACCAGCAGCTCGCCCTCCCGGACGAAGATCGTCATCTTGTCGAGCACCTCGTACAGGGACTGGGCGCGGCGCTTGACGATAGGTTGCCCCTCGCTTGCCTTCATGGAATTGGTGAAGATGACCGCCCGCTCCGGGCAGATGGCCGGGATATGGTCGAACAGCCCTTCCCGCAGCTCCTGGGTCCTGTGGGTCATGTGGTTTCCCCCTGATGTGAAAACGGTTTCAGCACTTTCACAGCATAGCATGGATCCTGAGTCGAATCAAGGGAAAAATCCTGCCCGGCCGGGGTTCCCGCCGGGGCGACGCTTCGGTTGACAGCGGGCAGGAAGGGTTGTACGATCGAAAGGGCTGAAAACGGTTTCTACCAGAGGGACGCGCTATGGACCGGTACACCATCAAGGAGATCGCCAAGCTGTGCGGGGCCTCCCCCGCGACCGTGTCCCGCGTGCTGAACAAGCCCGCACTGGTCGCGGAGCCGCTGCGGGAGCGCATCCGCCGCACCATGGCGGAGGTCGGCTACAGGCCCAATCCCTTCGCTTCCCGCTTGAGCTCCAAGTCGCGATGGGGATTGGCCCTGTTCGTGTTCGACATCCTCAACCCCTTCTTCGCCCTGATCGTCCGCAAGATCAGCCACCTGGCCATGGAACAGCGCATCCCCCTCACGGTCTGTGACACGGAGAGCAACGAAGACAAGGAACGGATCTTCCTGGATTACCTCCTGGAGAACAGAACCGCCGGCATCATCTTCGGGGAGGGCATCTCGGTGTCGACCATCGAAAAGGCCCGCAAGGCAACGGAGGTCGTCCTGATCGACCGCCACTACCAGGACGGGCTGGTCTCGGAGGTGAGCAGCGACAACTACACGGGCGGCTGTCAGGCCACCGAGTACCTGCTGCAGCTCAGGCACCGAGACATCGCCTTCGTCAACGGCCCCGCGGGCTGGGCCTCGGCGGAGGAGCGCTTCCGCGGGTACCGCGATACCCTCGAGCGCCACGGCCTCCCGTTCCGGCCGGAGCTCGTCTACGCGGGAGACCTGCGCTTCGAGTCCGGGATCAGCGCCCTCGAATACTACCTGACCCTGCCCGCGTGGCCTTCGGCCGTGTTCTGCGCGAACGACCAGATGGCCTTCGGGGTCCTGACCAAGGCCAACAGCCTGAACATCTCGATTCCCAGGGACATCTCCCTGGTAGGCTTCGACGACATCCAGCTGTACAGCCCCTACACGACCAAGCTCACCACGGTGCGCCAGGACATCGAAGCCCTCTCCGAGCGGGCCTTCACGATCATGCTGGCCAAGCTCGACCGCAGCGGCCAGCCCGGGCAGCAGCCGCGGGTCGTGATCCCCACCAGGCTCACGGTTGGGGAGACCTGCGCCAGGTACAGCGGGGCCTCCTCCCCGGCCGGGCCGGGCGGGGGGTAGCATCATGGCGGCAGCCGACGCGGCCACGATCTTCGAGATCGAGCGCTACGCCACCGAGGACGGCCCGGGGATCCGTTCCGTGGTCTTCTTCAAGGGCTGCAATCTCCGCTGCCTCTGGTGCCAGAACCCGGAGTCCCAATCTCCCAGGCCCCAGGTCATGTATTACAGGGAGCGGTGCATCGCCTGCCGGCGCTGCATCGAGGCCTGTCCGGTCGGGGCCGTTCGGGAGATCGACCCGTTCGGATTCATCACCGACCACGACCAATGCACCCTGTCCGGAGCGTGCGTGGATGCCTGCTACTCCGCTGCCCGCGAGATCGTTGGCAAGCGGATGAGCCTGCAGGCGATCATGGGTGAGCTGCTCAAGGACCGGGCCTACTACGAGGAGTCCGGAGGCGGGGTCACCTTCTCCGGGGGCGAACCCCTGCTGCAGGCCGATGCGGTGCGTGAGCTCGCCAGGGGCTGCAAGGACCAGGGAATTCACACCGCGGTGGAGACGGCAGGCCACGTGCGCTGGTCCCGCATTGAGGGACTGCTGCCCTGGCTGGACCTCCTGTACTTCGACCTCAAGCACATCGACTCCGAGGCCCACCAGCGCTACACGGGGGTGCCGCTGGACCGTATCCTGGAGAACCTGCGCAAGGTCAGCCGGCGCTTCGAGAACCTGGTGGTCCGCATCCCGGTCGTGCCCGGGGTCAACGCCACCACCCAGATCATGGGCCGAATGTTTTCGTTCCTGGCCGGGCAGACGGCGGTGCGCCGCGTTGGGCTGCTGCCCTTCCACCGCCTGGGGCTCGGCAAGTACGAGGGCCTGGGCATGGCCTACGCCATGGCCCAAACCGACAACATGAGCCGGGAAGAGTGCGAGCCCTTCGCGGAGATCGGCAGGGCCCAGGGGCTGTCGGTGCAGGTGGGCGGGGACAAGGCGTGAAGGAGCAGACGGTCGAGCGGATCCTGGCCATCGAGGTCGAGATGTTCCGCAGCGTGCCCACCGACGAGGAGCCGGAGTGCCGCCGGGACCTGGAAGCCTTGAAGCTCCACCGCCGCGCCCAGTTTGCCGGCTGGTCGGAGGCCACCTGCGCCAGTTACCTCCAGGACCTCGAGCAGGCCCGGGCCGCGGGCAGAAACCTGATGACCCTCAAGTACGCCCGCATGGACGACCGGATCCCGCCGCTCTCCCGGAATCCCCGCATCGCGTGGATCCGGCAGCGTCTCGTGGACTGGCAGCGGGAGGTCATCGCCCGCTACCCCAAGCTCATGCGCGGGGCCCGGACCCTGGAGAACTTCTCGACCTACCTCGCGGCAGAGCTGGAGACCTACTCCGACCGCACCCTGGAGCTGCTGGCGGGGGACGTCGAGTCCTGCCAGCGGGCGGGGGAGAACATGTCCCTCGCGGTCTACCAGGCCCTGGCCCGGGCCACCGGCCACGCCTCCCTCGAGGCCCTGGAGGAAAGCCTGCCGTAAGGCTCGGCGCAAGGGCTTCGGTGGGAACGCCCCCCTGCGATCGCTTTCACCCGGATAGCCGGGGCATCCTGCCCGCCTGGATTCATTCGAACATGTTTCGAAAGCGATTTCACGGGAATTTCTGTGAATTCGCACAAACTACCGCTTGACAAACGCACAGAATGGGATAAACTAAGGCGGTTAGTGAAACCGATTTCAGGCCCCGGCGCATGCCGAAGCACTGGAATCGAAATTCTTCAATGCTCCATAAGGAGGAGTCATGCTGAAAAAACTGATCGTTCTAGCGCTGGTTCTCCTGGTTCCAGCGGGCCTTCTGTTCGCCGGCGGACAGGGCGAGGAAGCCGCCTCCAAGCTGATGGCCATCATCACCCCCGACAAGGACAACACCTTCTTCATCGCGGAGTCCGACGCCGCCAAGGCCAAGGCCGAGTCCCTGGGGTACGAGACCTGGCTGGCCGTCCACGGGGATGACCCGAACGTGGAAAGCGACCTGATCGACAGCGCCATCTCCAAGAAGGCGGCGGCGATCATCATCGACATCGCCAACGCGGACGCTTCCCCGAACAACCTGCGCCGGGCCAACGACGCGGGGATTCCGGTGTTCTGCATGGACCGGGAGATCAACGTGACCGGCATCGCCAAGGCCCAGCTCATCTCGGACAACTTCCAGGGTGCCCAGCTCGGCGCCGAGTACTTCGTCGAGCTGATGGGCGAGAAGGGCAACTACGTCGAGTTCGTGGGCAAGGAATCCGACACGAACGCGGGCGTCCGCTCGCAGGGGTTCCACTCCATCATCGACCAGTACCCGGACATGAAGATGGTCGCCCGCGAGACGGCTAACTGGAGCCAGACCGAGGCGTACTCGGACATGGAGTCCATCCTGCAGGCCAACCCCCAGATCAACGGGGTCATCTGCGGCAACGATACCATGGCCCTGGGCGCCCAGGCTGCCGTCGAAGCGGCGGGCCGCCCGGACATCATCGTCATGGGATTCGACGGCAACGACGACGTGCTGGCCTCCATGCTCCAGGGCAAGATCGACGGGACCGTCATGCAGCCCAACGCCCTGAACGCGGAGATGGCCGTAGAGCTGGCCGACAAGTACATCCGCACCGGCTCCACCGGGATGAGCCAGGAAAAGATCCTGAACGGCTGTTTCCTGATCACCCCCGAC
>JAFGFV010000086.1 GCA_016930895.1 Spirochaetales bacterium
CCGGGGACCTGGGGCGACGTGGGCGTCTTTTCCTTCTACGCCACCAAGCCGATCACCACCGGCGAGGGGGGGATGGTCGTGACCCGCCGGGAGGAGCTGGCCAGGCGGATGCGGGTGATGCGCCTCCATGGGATCGATCGGGACGTCTGGGACCGGTACACCGCTCCGGGCGCCGCCTGGTACTACCAGGTGGTCGCGCCGGGTTACAAGTACAATCTGTCGGACCTGGCCGCGGCGATCGGTCGGGTCCAGCTCCGCAGGGCCGACGCCCTGCGGGAGGCCCGTCTGCGGATTGCCACGGCCTACCGGGAGGGCCTCGGCGACCTCGAGATCCTGCGCCTGCCGTCGGACTGCCCCGGGCACTCCTGGCACCTGTTCATCATCCACCTGGACCTGCTGCGCTTGACGGTGGACCGGGACCGCTTCGCGGCGGAGCTCAGCGCCCTGGGAATCGGGGTATCCGTTCACTTCATTCCGCTCCACCTGATGCCGTACTACCGCCGCCGTTACCGCCTGCGGCCGGAGGATTTCCCGGTCGCCTACGCGGCCTACCGCAGCGCGGTCAGCCTGCCCATCTACGCGGGACTGTCCGACGAGCAGGTGGGGCGCGTGATTTCGGCCGTCCGGGAGGTGGGAAGCCGCTTCGCGCGCTAGTGCGATCCGGCGAAAAGGTGTTGGTTTCAGGGCGCAGGTGCAGGTCGTTTCCGTCGGCCGGGGATGGCCAGGACGTTTCCGCGGAAACGTCCGCCGCCGCACCGGAGCGCACCTCCCAGGCACGGTCCATCGAGCGTTCCTCCGGGGCAGCTTGCCCAGGGCGCGGGCCACCAGCGCCCGCTCGCGGGCGGTGCCCGGGTCCTCCCCGCGGCAGCTTCACACTTGCTCAACCGAGCAGGGGCGGCGTAGAATAGGCCTGAAGCGTCTATGCAGTCCTTTCTCGCCGACATTCCGAGGGGCGAAGCCGGGGAGCTTCGCTTCGGCCACGTCCTGCGGTCCCCTGTTGCGAGGGGACGGATCCGCACTCTGCGCGCCCAGCCGCTGCCCGAGGGCTATCTCCTGGTGCGCGCCCGGGACATCCCCGGGGCGCGGAGCGTCTCCTGCGCGGGTTTCACCCACCCGGTGCTCGGAGATCCCCGGGTGCACTACCGGGGCCAGCCCTACGCCCTTCTCTGCGGGCCGGATCGGGATACCCTGGCCGAGCTTGCCGCGGAGGTCCGGGTCGAGTGGGAAGAGCTGCCCCGGGCCGACGGCGTTGACCCGGATGGCGGCCCGGGCCTGCCGGGGGCCCAGTACCGGCGTGGCGATCCTGATAAGGCCTTCACGGGGGCGTTCCAGATCGTGGAGGCGGAGTACACCACGGAGCGGCGCCGGATCCACGATCCCGACCTGACCGCAGCCTTCGTCCAGGTGGGCGAAAAGGGCCTCACGGTCTATGTCTCGACGCAGGATCCGTTCGGGCTCCGAGAAGCCGTGGCTGCGGTGTTGAAGGTGCCTGCCCGGCGCATCCGCGTCATCGCCAGCCGGCTGGCCAACCCCATGGAAGGCAAGTTCCTCCCCTCCGTTCTCGCGGCAGCCCACGCAGCTGTGCTCGCCGCAGTCTGCAGGAAGGCGGTCTGGCTGAGCACGGAGGCCGTCGACAACCATCGGTACTGCTTGCCGGGGCCGGGCTTCCGGATTCGGGAACAGACCGCCTTGGACCGGCATGGCAATCTGATGGCAGTGCGCCTGGAAATGGAATTGGAGGCCGGCGCGTACGCCCCGGCGGCAGAGGCGGTCCTGCTGCCTGCGGTCCGCTCGTCGCTGGGCGGCTACCGGGTCCCGAACCTGGAGATCAAAGCCACCACCGTGTGCTCGAGCCGGATTCCAACGGCCTCTTTCCGCGCCGCCGGTCGGGCCCAAGCCTTCTTCGCCGCCGAGCTCAACAGCTCGCGGGTGGAAGAGATTGCGGAGGTGGATCCGTACACCTGGAAGTCCCGCAATCTCCTGCGCCGCGACCGTGGCGGCGCGGGCGGACCGGGGCACGACGGAGCCCCCGGGGAGAAACGCCCCGAAGCCGAAGGGGAGGATAGGGAAAGCGGTACCCACGGAGGCGGGGCGCAGGCGGTCCTGGACGCGGTCGTCACAATGGCGAACTTCCAGCGCAAGCACGCCTCCTTTGCGGCCCTGAAGAAGCGCCGGACGAGCCCCTTGGGTCCGCCCCTTCCCCTGAGGGGCATCGGTATGGCGGTGGGATATCAGGAACGGCAGGATCCGGGGGTGTTCGTGATCCGGCCCGGAAGTTGCACGGTCAAGGCGGTCCTCGACACGGACAAGCGCCTTCACCTGTACACGTCGCTGGTCGATCACGGTCCGGGGATTCACGCCTTGTTTGCATCCCGGGCGGCCAGTCTGCTGGAGCTGGATCCCGAGAAGGTGAGAGTCGAAGCAGTGGACACCCAGGTGGTCCCGGACACGGGGGTGAGCACCCTCGGCCGGGCGCTGGCCGTGGGGCTGCCGCTGGTCGAGCAGTGCTGCCAGGCGATCAAGCTCAAGAGGATCAAGGGACCGCTCCCGATCGAGGTGCGGCGCAGCTGCCGCGAGCAGGGACCGGAGAGCGCGGGAAGCCGCCGCGCGGAGGGCGCGGCAGCCCGAAGGTCGGACGGTCCCGCCTTCCCTCTGCCCGCTCTCGCCGATGCAGCCTGGGCCGCGACGGTCGTGGAGGTGGAGGTGGATCCCGCCACCCTGCAGATCGCCCTGCGGGGGATCTGGACGGCGGTGCTCTGCGGACGGCTCGGCGGGCTTCCCGATGCGGAAGGATACCTGGTCGGTGAGGTGATCCGTGCCGCAGGGTGGGCTTGCCTGGCGGAGCACGCCTCGGTGGGTGGGGGGGGTGCCCCGGGGACCGGCCGCGCTGACGCGGGGACCGGCCGCGCTGACCGGGACCAGGGGCTGCCTGCCTGGGGGTCAGGCTCCCTCCCTCGATTGAGCCAGATTCCCCCGGTGCACGTCCGTTTTGTCCAGGACCCGAACCCGGCGCCGAGGGGCTTCGAGCAGCTGGCGCACCTGACCGTGCCGCCGGCCTACGCGGCCGCGGTCTCCCAGGCCACCGGCCTATACGTGGACCGGATTCCAATCACCCCGGAGGTCCTTCAGGAATGCCTGGAAGCCTGATCAAGCTGCGTTTCACCGTCAACGAGCAGGAGACGACCCTGCAGTGCCCGCCGGGAACACGCCTGCTGGACATCTTGCGCGATCACCAGGGCCTCAAGGAGACCCGGGAGGGCTGCGGAGTGGGGGAGTGCGGAAGCTGCCTGGTACTGAAGGACGGGATGGCGGTGAACTCCTGCCTGGTCCCTGCCTTCACCCTGGCGGACTCCGAGATCGTGACGATCGAAGGGATCCGCAGCCTGAAATCCTTCGCCGAGCTGCGCAAGAGCCTGCCCGCGGAGGACCTGAAAGGATGCGGGTTCTGCAGCTCGGGATTCATCGTCGCCCTGGCGGGGCTGTTCCTGGCGAACCCCAGGGCGGGAGAGGCGGAGATACGGGAGGCTCTGAACGGGATCCTCTGCGGCTGCGGCCGCTACCCCGAAGTCCTGGGCACGACGCTCCAGCGCCTTTCCCGGAGACGAAGGTATGGCCGAAAACGAGACTAAGGTGTTCCGTCCGAAGAGCCTGGGAGGGCTGCTGCGCCTGTACGCCCGCAACCCGGATGCTATGCTCTTCGCCGGCGGCACCGAGATCGTCCCCCATCGCCAGCGCGGCTCGGGGAGACTGCTCGGCTTCCCCGGCAAGGTGATCTACCTGGGGGCGGTGCCGGAGCTGGCCCGGATCTCCCGCAGCCAGCGCTTCCTGGACATCGGGGCCTGCCTGTCCGTGTCCAGGATTCTCAGCATGGGACGAAACGTGCTCCCTCCGGTGCTGTTTCTGGCCCTCTCAGGTATCGGGACCCCCTCGATCCGCAACCTGGTCACCTTGGGCGGAAACCTGTGCGCATCGGAGAGCAGGGGCGACGTTCGCTCGGCCCTGCACGTGATCGACGCGGAAATCGAGCTGCGCAGCGCGGCCGGGAGCCGCTGGGTGGGAGTGGGGCAGCTGTTCTCCCGGGCACCGGATCGCCCCCTGCGTGCCGGGGAGGTGCTGACCCGGGTTCGGGTGCCCTTGGAGGACTGGGACCTGCAGCACTTCCGCAAGGTGCCGCTCGACGGTCCGGGGAGCCACGGTTCCCTGTGCCTGGCCGCCGTGGCTCACTTCCCCAAGGGCAGCCTCGACGCCCTGCGGCTGTGCTTCAGCGCTCCGACGCTTCCCCTGTTTCGCAGCCGGGAGCTGGAGGCGCGCCTCAAGAGTGTGCGGCTGCCCCTCGTTCCCCGACAGCTAGAGGCCTTGGTTGCGGAGCTGCGGGAGGCTCTGGGTGCTTCTCAGGGGGAGGACCGGCAGAGCCGGTATGTCGTGGCCACTGCCGTGAGGCTGTCGCACGCCTTCCTGCTCGAGTTGAACACCCGGAGCCTGGAGACCCGGTAGAAGGTCCACGGGGGCGCCGACAGACGAGCGGCGGGCCCATGGGAACTTCTCCTTTTTCTGCTTCTAGTATACAGTGGGAGCGGACGATGCCCGAGTTCGTGCACCTTCACACCCATTCCGACTTCTCTCTCCTGGACGGAGCTGCCACCGTGGGACGCCTGGTGGCCAAGGCCAAGCAGATGCGGATGCCCGCGCTCGCCCTCACGGACCACGGCAACATGTTCGGGGCGCTGCGTTTCTACCTGGAATGCCGGAAGGAGGAGATCAATCCCATCATCGGCTCGGAGGTGTACCTGGCCCCGGAATCTCGGCTGCTCAAGTCCGGCGGGGAGAAGGGGGCCCGCTACCACCATCTCGTACTGCTGGCCCGCGACGTCGAGGGATACCGGAATCTGCTGGAGCTGGCCTCCCGGGCCTATACCGAGGGCTTCTACTACAAGCCCAGGATCGACGACGAGCTGCTGGAAGAGCACCACCGGGGGCTGATTGCCCTGTCCGGGTGCATGGCCGGTGAGATTCCCCGCCTGGTCGTGGACGGGGCGCTGGAGCAGGCGGAGGCCAAGGCTGTTCGCTACCGCGAGCTTTTCGGGCCCGACAGCTTCTACCTGGAGATCCAGGATCAGGGCATACCGGAGCAGAAGAAGATCGTCGACGGGCTGACCGAGATTTCCCGCCGGACAGGCATCCCGCTGGTGGCTACCAACGACGTCCATTACGTCGAGCGGGAGGACGCCTACGCCCAGGACGTTCTGATCTGCATCGGCACGGGCAAGAAGCTCAACGACGGCAGGCGGCTCAAGTTCGAGTACCCGGAGTTCTATTTCAAGAACCCTCAGCAGATGGCGGAGCTGTTCTCCGGGCTGCCGGACGCGCTCGCCAATACCGTGCGGATCGCAGAGCAGTGCAACCTGAGCATCCCGCTGCCGGGGCCGCTGCTGCCTCACTACGAGGTGCCGGCGGGGTATACCCTGGAGACCTACCTCTCCGAGATCGCCCGCCGGGGACTCCAGGAGCGCTATCCCCAGCTCTCTCCCGAAGTCCTGCAGCGCCTGGAGTACGAGCTCTCGGTGATCGGCTCCATGGGTTATACAGGCTATTTCTTGATCGTGTGGGACTTTATCCGCTTTGCCCGGGAGAACGGGATCCCCGTGGGACCCGGGCGGGGCTCCGGGGCGGGCTCCCTGGTGGCTTACTCGTTGAAGATCACCGACATCGACCCGCTCAAGTACGGCCTGCTGTTCGAGCGCTTCCTGAACCCCGAGCGCGTGTCCATGCCGGACTTCGACATCGATTTCTGCTTCGAGGGGCGGGGCGCGGTGATCGACTACGTGATCCGCAAGTATGGCAGCCAGCGTGTGGGGCAGATCATCACCTTTGGGACTCTGAAGGCCCGGGCCGTGATCCGGGACGTGGCCCGGGTGTTGGACCTGCCGTACAACGAGGCCGACGCGATCGCCAAGCAGGTGCCGATGGGTCCCAAGGTCACTCTGGCGGGGGCGCTCAAGCAGGACGCGGAACTGGCCCAGATCGCTTCCCGGGGGGAGGTCTACCGGCAGCTCATGGAGGTCAGCCTCAAGCTGGAGGGGCTGCACCGCCACGCCTCGACGCATGCCGCCGGGATCGTGATCGGCCAGGAGGACCTGACCCACTACGTGCCGCTGTACCGCGACCCGAAGACCGGCGCGGTGTCCACCCAGTACACGATGGACTACCTGGAGGACCTGGGGCTGGTCAAGATGGATTTCCTGGGGCTCAAGACCCTGACGGTGATCAAGAACACCCTCGGGCTGCTGCGGCGTCGGGGGATCGAGCTCGACCTGCAGGAGGTACCGGAGGATGACGCGGCCACCTTCCGGCTCCTCGGGCAGGGGCACAGCACCTGCATCTTCCAGTTCGAGAGCCAGGGGATGCAGGACGTGCTCAAGCGGGCCCGGCCCGAATCCATACCGGACCTGATCGCCTTGAACGCCCTGTACCGGCCCGGACCCATGGAGTTCATCGACCAGTTCTGCGAGTCCAAGAGCGGCCGCACCCCGATCGTCTACCCGCTGCCGGAGCTGGAACCGATCCTCAAGGAAACCTACGGGGTGATCGTCTACCAGGAGCAGGTCATGGAGATCGCCCGGCAGGTGGCCGGGTTCTCCCTCGGCGAAGCGGACATCCTGCGCCGCGCCATGGGCAAGAAGAAGCCCGAGGTGATGGCCAAGCAGAAGGTCAAGTTCCTCAAGGGGGCTGCGGCCAAGGGATACGACGGCAAGACCGCGGAGCGGATCTTCGAGCTCCTGGTCCCCTTCGCCGGCTACGGCTTCAACAAGTCCCACGCGGCCGCCTATTCCCTGCTGGCCTATCAGACCGCCTACCTCAAGGCGAACTACCCGGCGGAGTTCATGGCGGCCAACCTGACCGGCGAGATCAACTCCACCGACAAGCTGGCGGAGTACATCGGCGAAGCCCGCACCATGGAAATCGAGATCCTTCCGCCGGACATCAACATCTCGGAGCCGGATTTCACGGTCCTGGAGGGGCGCATCGTCTACGGCCTGACGGGGATCAAGAACGTGGGCTCCGCCGCGGTCGAGCAGATCGTCGAAGAGAGAAAGGCGGGGGGTGAGTACACCGGCTTGGTCGACTTCCTGATCCGCAACGATCTCAAGACCGTGAACCGCAAGGTCGTGGAGACTCTGATCCTCTGCGGGGTCTTCGACCGCTTCGGGGATGGACGGGCGACCCTGCTCCACAACCTGGACCGGGTCCTCGAGCTGGTGGGGCGCGTCAAGGAGAGCCGCCGTTACGGCCAGACCTCGCTTTTCGACGGCCTCGAGGAGGACCAGGGGGTCCCCGTAGCCCTGGAGCCGGTGGAGGAGTGGCCGGCCCTGGAGCTGCTGAATCACGAACGGCAGAACCTGGGATTCTACTTCTCCGGTCATCCTCTCGACCGATATCGAGGGGTGATCCACTCCCAGGTCGGCGTGGAGCTGGGCCGCCTGGAGGGCGTCTCTACCGAACGGCTGTTCACCGTGGTCGGCATCCTGAAGGACCTCAAGGAGATCACGACGAAGGCCGGCCGGCGCATGGCCTTCGCGGTCCTGGAGGACTACAGCGGGGCCGTGGAGCTGGTGGTCTTTGCCGACGTGTTCGAGCGCTCCCGGCAGCTCCTGGAAGCGGGCAGGGTCGTGGCGGTGCGCGGAAGGATCGACCGCAGCCGGGGGCCCGCGAAGATCAAGGTAGAGCAGCTTCTGGAGCCCGAGGGGCTTTCGGAGACGGCGGCCCGGACCATTCATCTCAAGATGAGGGACGGGGACGCGGAGGAAGAGCTGTTCCTGCGGCTGCGGGACAGCATGGTGGACAGCCCGGGTGAGTGCCCGGTGTTCTTCCACCTGCCCGGCACGAACGGGCAGGCGGAAATCGTGATCAAGGCTTCCCCTCACATTCGGGTTGCCGCAGAGGCGGCGGTGCTGAAGGGTTTTCGAGAATCTCCGCTGGTAGAGGACGTATGGAGCGAATAAGGGTTGGGCTGGTGGGCTTTGGGACGGTAGGAGCGAGCTTCTATCGGCTCATGAAGGCAAACGGCGCGCTGCTTTCGCAGCGGATCGGCATCGGGGTGGAGATCGCTGCGGTGGCGGACATCGACGCCCCCAAGGTCAGGCAGGCTGCGCCGGGGATCGCGGTGGTCGAGGACTACCGCAGGATCATCGAAGACCCGGGCATTGCCGTGGTGGTCGAGCTGGTGGGAGGCACCGGGGTCGCCCACGAGATCATCGCTGCGGCGCTGCGGGCGGGCAAGCACGTGATCACGGCCAACAAGGCCCTGCTGGCGCTCAAAGGGCAGGAGCTCTTCGAGCTGGCACGGTCGGGAGGGGTCGGCCTCAAGTTCGAGGCAGCGGTGTGCGGGGCGATCCCGATCATCAAGATCGTGCGGGAAAGCCTGCTCGCCAACCGCATCCAGCGCATCATGGGGATCGTGAACGGGACCTCCAACTACATCCTGACCGCCATGAGTGAGCGGGGCATCCCCTTCGAAGAGGCCCTGCGCGACGCCCAGGCCAGGGGCTTCGCCGAGGCGGACCCCACCCTGGATGTGGGGGGCGGGGACTCGGCCCACAAGATCAGCCTGCTGGCCAGCTTTGCCTTCGGGGGGTGGGTCGACTACCG
>JAFGFV010000517.1 GCA_016930895.1 Spirochaetales bacterium
CCCCCGCCGCCCCCGAAGGAGGAACGAGAGCCGGAGCTCGAGGAGGAGGAACGATAGCTGGACTTGAAGTACTCGCTGTCGAAGTGCCCCTTCGTCTGGATCACGCTCCGCATCAGGGCGGTGGCCACGTAGCCGGCCAGGAAGAGCTCGAGCATCTTCTTGCGCTCCTCCTCGGAGGAGACCTCCTGCATCAACCCCTGGAGCTTGTCGTACTCGTCGGCAAGCTTGCGGTACGAGAGACGGTACGGCAGCTTTCGGGCCCGAAACAGGAGCGGGGCCACGAGCAGGGCGAACAGGTGAATCCCGGGGACGATCAGGGCCAGGCGGGTCATCGGGATCGCGGCAAAGGATGGCAGGATGGGGATGACCCCGGCAAAGGTCAGGGCGGCCGTCTGCCCCTTGAGCTGCTTGGCGGTGCGCTTCTGCCAGACCTTGTAGAGGGCCGGGTCCATGCCCAGCTCCCGGGCCTCGGCAGGCCCCAGGTTCTCGTACTTCTCCTTGAACAGCCGGCTCAAGACCCGGCTGCGGGCCAGCAGGATGGCGATCACGAGGATCATCAGGAACGGTACCATCAGAAACACCAGGGCGCCGGTGCGGCCGGTGAGCTCGCCCGTCGCCGCCTCGGGCTCCAGGGCCGGATCGGGAGAGAACTCGTCCCCGCTCTGGCGGATCAGCTCGAGAAGCCCGGCGGTGATGCCCTCGTAGTAGTCCCCGGCCTTGAAGTACGGGACGATGGTGTGATCGATGACCCGGCCGCAGAAGGCGTCGGTGAGCACGCCCTCCAGGCCGTAGCCCACCTCGATGCGCAGGCGCCGCTCCTCGAAGGCCACCAGGAGCAGGAGCCCGTTGTCCTTGTCCGCCTGGCCCAGCTCCCAGGCAGAGGCCACCTCGATGGCGTACTCCTCCAGCGCCTCTCCTTCCAGGGAGGGAACGATCAGCAGCGCGAACTGGTTGCTCGTGGCCGCCTCGTAGTCCAGGAGCAGGCGGTTGAGATTGTCCGCCTGTTCGACCGTCAGCAGTTCGGCCAGATCCGTGACCGGGGCGCTCAGGGGCGGCACCTCTAGGGCGGACAGCCCGACCGCACTGAACAGGATCAAGGCCGCCGCGATGCTTCTTGCCTTCATGTTCCCTCCTCCGGCAGCACCCGCAGGTCTTTCAGGTAGCCCCGCTCCCGGCGCAGCCAGCGCCGGATCTCCCAACGGGCGAACACGCTCAGGTACACGGCGCGCACCCGCCCGGAGAACAGCCGCTCGAGCACCCGCCCCAGGGTGTAGAAGCGCCGGTGGGCGTCGATCAGCGCCGCCTGGAGCTCCGCGGGGCTGAAGCCTCGGGGCCGGTGCTTGACGTGCAGCCCGTCGAAACCGCCCCAGTCCCTGTCGAGGATCCGCCCCTCCTCCTCCAGCTTCCGAAACAGCTCGGTGCCGGGGATGGGGGTCAGGGCCAGGAACTGCACCGTGTCGATGCGCCGCGCCACGGCGAACCGCACCGTGGCCCGCGCGGTTTCGAGCGTATCGGCGTCGAAACCGAGCACGAACATGCCGTGCACGTGGATCCCCCGCCGATGGATTTCCGCGATCGCCCGCTCGATCTCCTCGACCGACTGGCCCTTGTGCATCTCCCGGAGGGCCTGGGGGTCGACGGACTCGAAGCCGATGAACAGGTAGGTGCAGCCGGCCTCCGCCATCAGGTCCAGGAGCTCCCCGTCCCGGGCCACGTCCGCCCGCACCTGGGTCATCCAGCTGAAACCGAAGCCCCGAACGATCATCTGCCGCAGCAGGTCCTTGGCCCGCCGTGGATTCGAGGCGAAGTTGTCGTCGTAGAAGAACAGGAAGTGCCGCCGCCGGTCGTAGCGCTCCAGCTCGGCGATCACGCTCTCCGTGGAGCGGTAGCGATAGCGGCGGCCGAACATGCAGGTCACCGAGCAGAAGATGCAGTCGAAGGGACAGCCCCGGGAGGTCTGCACCGGCACGATCTCCCGGCCGAAGGGACCGCCCATCCTGCGCCCCCCGGTATCCAGCAGGCCGAAATCCGGAAACGGCAGGCTGTCCAGATCCTCGATCAGCTCCGGCAGGGGATTGCGCCGCACGGCCCCATCCTGCCGCCAGGCCAGGCCCGGCACCCCCTCGAGGCTTGCCTTTCCGTTGAGGGCCTCCACCAGGCGCGGCAGCCCCGCCTCCCCCTCGCCGCAGATCACGAAGTCCGCATGGGCCAGCCCCTCTTCCGGGAGAAAGCTCACGTGCGGCCCCCCCATCACCACCGGGATCCCCCGGCTGCGGAGGTGGTCGGCCAGGCGGTACGCCTCCGGGACCGTTGGGGTGATCGTGGAGATGGCCACCAGGTCGGCGCTCTCCGCGACACGGCTGCCGCTGCCCGGCGCCGTCAGGCTGCCCTCCGCCTCCAGGCGGCTCATCACCTCCGGCCCGCTCAGGAACAGCACCCGGGTTTCGTAGCCCCGCTCCTTCATCATGGTGGCCAGAAGGAGGCTCCCCAAACGAGGGATGTTGTAGCGGGAAAACAGGTGAACCCGCTCCTGAATGGGCTCCACGAACACGATGCGGCGGATCATGGCGTGCGGGCCCATCATAGCGGCGACGGGCCCGGTGAGTCTACGCGTCAGCCCGGGTTGAGATACCGGTCGTAGGGATAGCTTCGGAAGCTCGGCGGGCGACCGGCGGACTGCCGATAGTCCACGTAGCCCTCCAGGGTGACCAGGGGACGGTTCTCGCCGGTGGAGAACTCCAGGAACTCCCGGAACTCCTCGCCGCTAAGGGGGAGCTCGATGGCATCGGCCATCACCACCGCGCGGTTGCCGCCGGCCTCCTTGGCCAGATAGAGCATGGCGTCGCCCCGGCGGAACAGCTCTTCCGCGCTCCGGCACGGGTGCGCCAGCCCGGTTCCGAGTCCCTGGGCGACCCCGATGGACAGGGTCCCCACCGACAGCCCCTTCCACCGCGCCGTCAGCTCCTCGAGACCGCCCCGGTAGAGGGAATCCTGGCGCTTCTTCTCCACCAGCTCCTTCTGGGCCATGAGCGCCGGCACCCGCTCCAGCTTCTCCCCGA
>JAFGFV010000518.1 GCA_016930895.1 Spirochaetales bacterium
CGACGAGCTGTGGGTCGGGGGCAAGGTCATGTACAAGCTGGAGCCGGTGGTGGCCGAGGGCGGGCGCCTGATCATCTACGGCCCCCATATACGGGAGGTCTCCCGCACGTGGGGGCGCTACCTGGAGCGAATCGGCTACCACGTGCGGGACTACTACCTCTCGCAGATGGAGCGTTTCCGCGAGGTGCCCCGGGCGGTGCTGGCGCACTCCACCCACGTCAAGGGGCTGGGCAGGTACGAAGGCGGGGTCGAGCGGTCCCGCATCGAGGTGGTTCTGGCCACCGGCATCCCGGAGGCGATGTGCCGGCAGATCAACCTGGGGTACCTGGACCCCGCTGCGGTCCGCCTGGAGGACTACCAGGGCCGGGAGGAGGAAGGGGTCCTGTGCGTGGACCACGCGGGGGAGATCCTCCACCGGCTGAGGGGAACGGAGGGATGAAAGGGATCGGCGCTCCGGTGCGCGCCTGGGTGCAGGCGGCCACTGCAGCCGGGCTGCTGGGCCCCGAGGGGTTTGGGGCCGGGGGGCAGGGAGCGCAGCTGCTGTTCCCCCGGTCGGTCAAGCGCCGGGGGGCCGCGGTTTTCGCGCTCCTGCGGGTCGCCGGGGTGGGGTTGGAAGGCCCGGCCCACGCCCGGGACAAAGCCCTGGGCCTGCTGGCCCCTGCGGGGGCCGGGGAGGGACTCGAGGGCTTCGAGGGAGAGAGCCTGAGCGTGGAGGGCGGGCGGAGGCTGATGGTCGGCCCCTTGAGCCACCGCAACGCGCAGGCCCTGCGGCAGGCGCTGCCGTTCACTGCCCCCTCCCCCCTGGCGGAGCAGGCCGTCACCATCGGGGTGGGGGACCGGCTGGGCGTGGCCGGGCCCGGGCACCTGCGCCTGTTCGCCCGGCGCGCCGCGGCCCCGGTCCTGGCCCAGCAGTCCGTGCGCGAGCTCGAGCTCACCGGGCGCAGCTACGAGGAGGTGCTGGACGCATCCACCTGGGCGGTGTTCCAGGAGGGCTTCGAGCGCCCCTGGGGCGCCGACGGGGACCACCTCAAGAGCGAGGAGTGGGTGCGGACGGCCGTGGGCATCGGGTTCACCATGATCACGGCCGACGTTTCCGACTACATCCACGGGGAGTACGCCGCAGCCGGCCCCGCCGAGCTGTCCTCCGCCTACGCCCCCCTGCCGGCTGGGTACCGGTGCCGGATCGAGGAGACCTACCTGCCCCTGCGGCTGGAGCTGGACACCGGCGCGGAGGTGCGCTTTGCCCTTCCGGAGCTGACCCGGACCGCGCTGATCTACCGCGAGGCGATCGAGCACGCCCTGCGCCTCTACCGGGCCGCGGAGGGGGCGGGCGTGGATTTCGAGCTGTCCGTGGACGAGACCGCGACTCCCACCACTCTGGAAGCCCACGCCTTCGTGGCCCTGGAGGCCCGGGCGGCAGGCGTGCGGCTGAGCTCCCTGGCGCCGCGCTTTGTAGGGGAGTTCCAGAAGGGGATCGACTACCTCGGCGACCTGAACGCCTTCGAGCGCTGCCTGGCCGACCATGCCGCCCTGGCCCGGCGCCTGGGCTACCGCATCTCCGTGCACTCGGGAAGCGACAAGTTCAGGGTGTTCCCGCTCGTGGGCCGCCTGACCGAAGGGCGCTTTCACCTGAAGACCGCGGGAACCAACTGGCTGGAAGCCGTGCGGGTCCTGGCCCGGCGGGATCCCGGTTTGTACCGGGAGCTGTACGCGCGCGCTCTGGCGGGGTTCTCGGCGGCCACCCGCTACTACCACATCTCGACCCGCCTGGACGATGTGCCTGCCCTGGGCGCCCTGGAGGACCGGGAGCTGCCCGGGCTGTTGGACGACCCCCACGCCCGGCAGCTGGTGCACATCACCTACGGGGAGCTGCTACGGGACCGGGCCTTCCGGAAGCGGTTCTTCTCGGCCCTCGAACGGCACGTCGGGGAGTACTGGCAGGGGCTGGGAGCGCACCTGGGTCGGCACCTGGACGCCCTGGGGGTGCAGGAGCTGGGCGTGCAAGGAGGCGGTCCGTGAGCCGCTCGTTTCTGGACGAGGATTTCCTGCTGTCCACCGAGACCGCCCGGCGGCTGTATCACGAATACGCCGAGGGGCAGCCGATCTTCGATTACCACTGCCACCTGCCGGTGCGGGAGATTGCGGAAAACCGCCGCTTCGAGAACCTGACCCGGATCTGGCTGGCCGGGGACCACTACAAGTGGCGCGCCATGCGCACCCAGGGAATCGAGGAGCGCTTCATCACCGGAAACGCCTCGGACTGGGAGAAGTTCCAGGCCTGGGCGGCCACGGTCCCGTATACCGTCCGCAACCCCCTCTACCACTGGACCCACATGGAGCTCAAGGATCCCTTCGGCATCACCGGCACGCTCCTCAACCCCGGCACGGCCCGGAGCATCTACGATCGGGCCGGGGAGCTCCTGGCCGGAGATCTCTTCCGGGCCCGAGGGCTGCTGGCCCACTTCGGGGTCAAGGTGCTGTGCACCACGGAGGATCCGACGGACACCCTGGAGCACCACCGCCGGCTGGCCGAGGAGTTCGCCGCGGGAGCGCTCGAGGCGCGGGTCCTGCCTGCCTTCCGGCCCGACCGGGCCCTGGCGATCGACACCCCCAAGGGCTTCATTTCCTGGGTGATACGGCTCGAGCAGGCCGCCGGTATCCTGATCGGCGACTACGCTTCCTTCCTCGAAGCCCTGCGCCGGCGCCACGCGTACTTTCACGAGCACGGCTGCCGCCTGTCGGACCACGGGCTGGAACACCCCTACGCCGAGCCGTACACCGAGAGCGAGGTCGTTGCGATCTTCCAGCGCCTGCGCAGCGGAGGGCGGGTGGGCCCGGAGGAGGCGCTCAAGTTCAGGTCGGCCCTGAGCTACGAGCTGGCGGTCATGGACGCCGAAGCCGGGTGGACCCAGCAGTTCCACCTGGGGGCCCTGCGGAACTGCTGCAGCCGCATGTTCGCCGCCCTGGGTCCCGACACGGGGTTCGACGCGATCGGGGATTTCGAGCTGGCCCGTCCGCTGGTGCGTTTTTTCGACCGCCTGGACCGGGAGGGCAACCTGGCCCGGACCATCGTGTACGTGATCAATCCCCGGGACAACGAGATGGTGGCCTCGATCCTGGGAAGCTTCCAGGACGGCTCGATCGCGGGCAAGATGCAACTCGGCTCGGCCTGGTGGTTCAACGATCAACTGGACGGCATGACCCGGCATCTGGAGGCGTTATCCAGCCTGGGGCTGGTGGCCCGCTTCGTGGGCATGCTCACCGATTCCCGGAGTTTCCTCTCCTATCCGCGCCACGAGTACTTCCGGCGCCTGCTGTGCGAGCGGTTCGGCCGGGACGTGGAGGCGAGACTGCTGCCGGCGGACTTGCGCCACCTGGGCGGGATCGTGCGGGACATCTGCTGGGGCAACGCGGTGCGCTATTTCGGGCTGCCCGCGGAATGAGGAGGTTGGGATCATGCAGTGGCAGGGAAGGCGCAAGAGCGACAACGTGGTGGACCGGCGGCGGGCCCGGACCGGGGGGATTGCGATCGGGGGAGGACTGGGCGGCGTGGTGCTCCTGGTCCTGTACCTCCTGCTCGGCGGCAACCCCGCGGACATCCAGCAGAACCTGCAGCTGGAAGCGCCCGTCTCTTCCGCGGAGGACGGCAGGTCCCTCACCGAGCACGAGATCGAAATGGGGGACTTCGTCGCCGTGGTCCTGGCCGAGGTCGAGGACGTGTGGGGGGCCCTGTTCCAGGAGGCGGGGCTGCAGTACCGGGAACCTCGCCTGGTCCTGTTCTCGGGCCAGGTGGAGTCGGCCTGCGGTTACGCCGCGGCGGCCGTGGGTCCCTTCTACTGCCCGGGAGACGAGAACGTGTACCTGGACCTGGCCTTTTTCGAGGACATGCAGCGGGAGCTCGGGGCGCCGGGGGACTTTGCCCTGGCCTACGTGATCGCCCACGAGGTGGGACACCATGTGCAGAAGCTTCTGGGGATCATGGACGAGTTCCAGGCGCAACGGGGCCGGGTGAGTGAGCGGGAGTTCAACCAGCTCACGGTCCGCCTGGAGCTGCAGGCGGACTTCTTTGCGGGGGTCTGGGCGCATTACGCCCTCCAAGAGCAGGGCTTTCTGGACGCCGGGGACATCGAGGAGGGCATCAATGCGGCGGCGGCGGTGGGTGACGACCGGATCATGCGCCAGTCGCAGGGATACGTGGTGCCGGATGCCTTTACCCACGGCACCTCCGAGCAGCGGGTGCGCTGGTTCACCAGGGGGATGCAGACCGGCGACCCTGCCCAGGGTGACACCTTCGGGGTCCCGGCGGATCGGCTCTGAGGCGGCCGCCGTCCGCCGCTTTCAGCCGGCAGGGCGGTGGCGCACCGGAACATAGTCCGGCAGGCGCTTGTCCACGAAGCGCACCTGCAGGCGGGCGAAGCGCTGCAGCCCGCCCTCCAGGGGAACGGCCGGCCAGCGCTCGCCCAGCAGCGGCGCGGCGTAGCGCACGAACTCGTCGGTCACGTCCAGGCCGTCCTTGGACAGCCAGTGGGGAGGCAGCTGCCGGAAGGAAGCGGCCACCTGTTCGAGGGGGGCCTTGTCGTAGCGGACCCGGTACGGGGAGTCGCTTTCCCGCAGGAGCGTGGCCATCCAGCCGCTGCCCTCCCGCACGCCGATCTGCACTGCGTGGCGGCCCACCTGGTACGCCTCCTCGATGTCCACCTCCGAGGCGAAGATCGAGGTCGAGCGCTGAAGCACCCCGGGGACCTGGCCGGAGGCGTAGCCTCGGCTCCGGAGGCCAACCCGGTTCAGGTAGTTGATGATCTCCTGCGCCACGGTGCTGCGGCTGGCCCCGTACTCGATGTGGCCGAAACCGTCGTGCATCTCCCCCAGGCCGCCCACGTCGAAGCCCTCGCTCACGATCAGAATGCAGCGGCCGCTGCGTCCCAGCTCGCGGTTCACGTTCTCGGCCAGGCTCTCGAGGGTATGAGGGCCTTCGGCGAAGTACATCTGCAGCGGCATCTCCCGCTGCGGGTCCGCCAGCCGGGCCGCGGCGGGGATCCAGCCGGACTTGCGTCCCATGGCCTGGAGAACCGCCACGGACTCGGAGACGCTCATGCCCCGGTTTTCCTCGTTCACGTTCTGGGTGACCAGGGCCCAGTAGCGCGCGGCGCTGCCGTAGCCCGGGGTGTGGTCGATCAGGCGGAACTCCGGGTCGCCCACGTCGTTGTCGATGGTCTTTGGGACCCCCGTGGCGATCAGCTCCATGCCCCGCTCGGCGGCCATGCGGGAGATCTTGTGGGCCGTGTCCATGGAGTCGTTGCCCCCGATGTAGAAGAAGTACCCCACGTCGTGGGCCTCCAGGACCCGCAGGATGCGCTCGAAGTCCTGCTCCTGCCCGTCGGTGAGCTTGTAGCGGCAGGTGCCGATGGCCCCGGCGGAGGTGGTGGTGCGCAGGAGCTCCAGCTCCTCCCGCGGTTGGCTCGAGAGATCGATCAGCTCCTCGAGCAGGATGCCCTCGACCCCGTGCCAGGCGGCGTACAACCTGCCTACGGCCTGGGGGAAGTCCCTGCACCCCTCGATCACCCCCTGGAGCGAGGCGTTGATGACCGGGGAGGGGCCCCCAGACTGGGCGACCACGGCGTTTCTCTTCTTCATGACCGGACTGTATCGCGACTTGCTCGGGGGCATCAAGCCGACGGCGGGGCAGACTGGGATTCGAGGGCGAGGCTCTCCAGGGCCAGGGCGCTCATGATCGTGATCCCGGCCTCCAGGGCCTGATCGTTGAAGTCGAACTCGGGATTGTGCAGGCTGGGGCAGCCCTCCCCGAGCCCGAGACGCAGGAATGCCCCGGGCACCCGGTCCAGGTAGAAGGCAAAGTCCTCGGCCCCCATGGTCCTCGGGAGCTTCGGGTACCACGCCGGGGCCCCCAGGTAGGCCTCGGTGACCCGTTGGGCCAGCTCCACCTTGCCGGGGTCGTTGACCAGGGGGATGTAGCCCTCCCGGTAGTCGAAGCCGTACTGAGCTCCCGCCGCCGCGCAGATCCCGCTGACGATCTCTTCCATGCGCCGGCGGATGAACTGCTGGTGGCGGCGCTCGAAGTAGCGCACCGTGCCCTCCAAGTGCGCATCGTCCGGGATCACGTTGCTCGTAGTGCCGGCGTGGAAAGTGCACACCGAGACCACCGCAGGCTCCGTGGGGTCCATGTTCCGGGAGACCACGCTCTGCAGGGCGCTCACCACCTGGGCTGCGGCCAGGATGGGGTCGATCGTCTTCTGGGGCACGGCCCCGTGACCGCCCCTGCCCTTGACCGTGATCGTGAACCGGTCCTGGGCGGCCATGACCGCCCCCGGGGCGGCGGCCACGGCGCCCACCGGCAGGCCCGGCCACCCGTGCAGGGCGAATACCGCCGCCGGCCGCGGTTGGTCGTCCAGGAGGCCTTTCTCGATCAGGCGCTTGCCCCCGCCGCCCTGCTCCTCCGCGGGCTGGAACACGAAGCGCACGCTCCCGGCGAAGCGGTCCCTCAGTCCTGCCAACACCCGCAGCGTGCCGACCAGAATGGCGGTGTGCCCATCGTGGCCGCAGGCGTGCGAGTAGCCGGAATGCGTCGAAGACCAGGGGCGGCCGCTTCTGTCCTCCACGGGCAGGGCGTCGATGTCGGCTCTCAGCGTGACATTGGCCCCGGCTCGTCTCGAGCCGCCGGCTCGTCTCGAGCCGCCGGCCCCGCTCGGGCCGGCTGCCTCGCCGTGCAGCAGGCCGACCGTGTCGGTCTCGAGGTACGGGGGCAGCAGCTCGATCGGGGTGGCCCGGAGCAGCTCCCGCAGCACGGCGGCGGTCCGCCGCTCCTCGAACATGGGCTCGGGGATGCGGTGCAGACTGTGGCGCACCTCGATGATTTCTGGTAGAATTTCCTGTACGCGCTGCCTGAGCTCGCGCGGCTGGATTGCGGGCTTGAGCATGTCGTCCGAGCATTCTACCACGAAGGATCGAAGCATGTCAGGAACACACCCCCCTCGCGAAGGCAATCCCGCGGGAGGCAAGACCTTTGCCGGTTTCGGTTTCGGGCCCATCCAGAGCGCCCTGTTTCTCTACGAAGCCTCCCGCTCGGGCAACTTCTCACGGTACGTGGTGGTCGACGTGGACCGGGAGCTCATCGAGGCGGTGCGCGCCAACGGCGGCCGCTACACCGTCAACATCGCCCGGTCGGACCGGATCGACCAGGCTGTCGTGGAAGGGGTGGAGCTGTTCGATTCCCGCGAGCCCGCAGAAGCGCGGGCCTTCGTGGAGGCCCTCGGGGAGGCCGACGAGATGTGCACCGCCCTGCCGAGCGTGTCCATCTACGCGGCCGGCGGGGCCTCGAGCGTGGCCGGCCTCCTGGCCGCGGGGCTTTCCGCCCGGGCCGGGACGCCCCGGGAGGGCCTGCCCTCGGTGGTCTACACTGCGGAGAACAACAACCACGCCGCCGAGATCCTGACCGGCCACCTGGAGGGCAAGCTCCCGGAAGGCGTGGCTCGCAAACTCCAGGTGTTGAACACCGTGATCGGCAAGATGAGCGGGGTGATCACCGACCCCGGCGCCATCGAACGCCTGGGGCTGGCACCGCTGACCCCGGGGCTGGGCAGGGCCGTGCTGGTGGAGGAGTTCAACCGGATCCTGATCTCCAGGATCGATCTGCCGGGCTTCCGGAGGGGGATCGAGGTCTTCGTGGAGAAGGAGGACCTGCTGCCCTTCGAGGAGGCCAAGCTCTACGGGCACAATGCGGTCCATGCCCTAATCGGCTACCTGGCCGACCTCAAAGGGTACACCACCATGGCCGAGGCCGGGGGGGATCCCTGGATTATGGCCAGCGCGCGCAGGGCGTTCATTGAAGAGTCCGGGGCCGCCCTGATCCGTCGTCACGCGGAGCTGGGGGATCCCCTGTTCACCCCCGACGGCTATGTCGAGTATGCCGAGGATCTGCTCACCCGCATGACCAATCCGCACCTGAACGACCAGGTCGAGCGGATCGGAAGGGACCACGTCCGCAAGCTCGGGATCGATGACCGCCTGTACGGCACCATGGCCCTGGCCCTGGAGCAGGAGGTGGAGCCCCGGAACCTGGCCCTGGGCGCTGCCGCCGGGATCGTGTCGATGATCCGCAAGGCGGGCAGCCTGGCGGCCGCGCCGCGCTACCTGCCGACCAGCGCCGCCTCCCTGACCGGCGACCAGCTCAAGCGGCTTCTCTGGGAGATGTGGCCCGAAGGCCCGCGCCGGGAGCGTTTTGGGGAGGCCTTGGTGCATCTCACGGTGGAGGCCCTGCGCACCCTGCGGGAGGAGGGACTCATCGGGAAAGGAGGAGAATCGTGACCGCTCATCCCCTTCAGCCCATCATGGACCACGACCCGGAGCTTTTCGA
>JAFGFV010000519.1 GCA_016930895.1 Spirochaetales bacterium
CCTCCGAGCAGGGCCGGGATCAGAACAAGACTCAGAAGCAGTGTCTTCTTCATCGTAGCCTCCTTGATGGGTTTCGCTTCATACCCTACCACTGCACATTCCGTGCCAAAGTCGGGGCATCGCGGGGCGTGCTCCCCGTTCGGCTCACCTCCCGGAAGCGCACCGGCGGCCCCGGCTTCACCCACTGCCTGCGCAATTCTTGCCGCACCGCACGGGAGTGAGAAAATTCTTCTCACCTCAGGGGTGTCCGGCGCCCTGATGCTGACGAGGCGGGTGCGGTCGAGGATTCCAGTCTCAAGGCCCTCAGCCCGTTGACGATCACGATCAGGCTGGCGCCCATGTCCGCCAGCACGGCCATCCACAGGGTAGTGAGGCCGAAGGGGGTCAGGGCGATGAACACCGCCTTCAGGGCCAGGGCGAACCAGATGTTCTGCCGGACGATGCGCAGGACCTTCCTGCTCAGACGCACCGCGAAGCCAAGCCGGCTCAGATCGTCGGCCATGAGGGCCACGTCCGCCGTTTCCAGGGCGGCGTCGGTGCCCGCCGCCCCGAGAGCTATCCCTACGGTGGCCGCGGCCAGCGCAGGGGCGTCGTTGACCCCGTCGCCGATCATCGCCGCGGAGCCGTGCTCCCGCACCAGGCCCTGCACCACGGCTACCTTGTCCGCCGGCAGCAGCTCGGCCCGGTACTCGTGCAGCCCCGCCTGGACCGCGATCGCCCTCGCCGTGGTCTGGTTGTCGCCGGTAAGCATGACCATCCGGCGGACTCCGAGGCCGCGCAGCTCCTCCACTGCCGCCCTGGCTTCCGGGCGGGGCTGGTCGGCCACGGCCAGGACGCCCAGGACCTGCATCTCCCGGCCCACGATCACCGCCGTGCTCCCCGCCGATTCCACGGATTCCAGCAGCTTCTCCAGCGCAGGCGTGCACCACCCCCGTTCTTCGAATAGGCGGTGATTGCCGAGAAAGTAGCGCTGCCCCTGCACCAGGGCGGTGGCACCCCTGCCCGGAAGGGCCGTGAACTCCGTCGGCTCCGGGTAGGCTACCGACTGCTCCCGGGCGCAGGCCTCCACCGCCCGGGCCAGGGGATGCTCCGAGCGGGATTCGACGGAGGCGGCGACCGCCAGAACCTCAGCCTCCGTGCGCCCTTCCAGGGCAACCACCCGCACCACCTCGGGGCGGCCTACGGTCAGGGTGCCGGTCTTGTCGAAGGCGTACGCCGGGATGCGCCCCAGCGCCTCCAGGTGGACGCCGCCCTTCACCAGGACCCCGTCACGGGCGGCCCGGGCCAGGCCGCTCACGATCGTGACCGGCGTGGAAATCACCAGGGCGCATGGACAGGCCACGACCAGAAGAACCAGGCCCCGGTACACCCATGGGCCCCACAGGCCCGCGGGCGCTGCGCCCGGGGAGAGGATGCCCAGGACCAGAGGCGGCGCCAGGGCCAGCACGGCGGCCGCGGCGACCACGGCGGGGGTGTACCAGCGGGCGAAGCGGTCCACGAAGCTCTGGGATGGTGCCTTGCGGGACTGGGCTTCCTCCACGCTGTGGATGATCCGCGCCAGGGTCGTGTCCCGGGAGCGGCGGGTCACCCTCGCCTCCAGGTACCCTTCCCCGTTGATCGTTCCCCCGAACACCTGGTCTCCGGGCCCTTTCTCCGCCGGCAGAGATTCCCCGGTGATCGGGGCCTGATTGACCGCCGAAAAGCCGGCGGTCACGGTGCCATCCAGAGGGATCCGCTCTCCCGGACGCACGAGCAGGAGTTCTCCGACCTCCACCTCCTCCACTGCTACGACGACCTCGGAGGTGGGTGCATCGACTCCCGCCCGCCGCACCCGGGCGGTGGGCGGCGAGAGGTCCATCAGGTTCCGGATCGAACGGCGGGCCCGTTCCATGCTGTAGGACTCGAGGAGATTGGCCACGGAGAACAGGAAGATTACGGTCGCCCCCTCGAGCCACTCCCCGATGGCGGCGGCGCCGATCACGGCCAGGGTCATGAGCACGTTGATGTCCAGGCTCCTGGCCCGGAGGGCAAAGAATGCCTTGCGGGCCACCAGCCACCCCCCGCCGGCCATGGCGGCCACGTACGCCGCGGTGCTGACCCAGGGCGGCGCTCCCAGGAAACCGAGCACTACCGCCGCGGCGATGAGCGCCCCCGATGTCGCGGTCAAGATCAGGCGCAGCCGGCGCTGCCGGCGCTGCCCGGGCCCGGCGCCCTGTTCCGAGGGCTGCCCCTCCCGCAGGGGGGTCATGCGCACCTCCCGCAGGGCCTGCTCGATCGCGTCCTCCGTGATGCTGTGCGTCACCGTAAGCCGCTGGGAGACCAGGTTGAACTCCAGGTCCTCCACGCCTTCCAGGGCGCCGACGGCCTTGCGGATCAGGGCGATCTCCTCGTCGCAGTCCATCTCCGGGATCACGTATACCGAGGTGTGGCGGTGCTCCGGGTGACCGCCGGAAATGCCATAACCCAGGCGCTGGACTTCCCGCTCGATCTGCTCCAGGCGGATCCGCGAGGCGTCGTACTCCACCTGCAGCGTACCGCCGGGAAAGCTCACCGCCGCCTCGAGCACCCCATCCTTGCGCGAGAGCAGGCGCTCGATGGTGGGAGCGCAGTCTGCGCAGTCCAGGCCCTGGAGCCTCAGCACCTCGTGGTGAAAACGCTCCTGGAGCTCCCGGCCCAGGCGCGCTGCCTCGGCGCGCAGGCGCTCTTCCGGGAGGCGCTGCGCATCGAAGCGCACGGTCAGCAGCCCGCTTCCCGGGGCGTACAGGGCGCGCTGCACTCCGTCCAGGCGTGCGAGCCTGTCCTCGAGACGGCTCACGCAGTGGCGACAGCCACCGCCGCCTGGAAGAAGCGCCGTAAGGGCCAGATCCACCTGCACCACGTACCTCCGCGGGGGTAGAATTTACTTCCCTTCGGGAGCGGGGTCAAATCGGGGCCAGCCGCGGCGGAGCGGGTACTGGCGCCCAAGGGGAGTCTGCGCTACCATGGAGCAGGACCGATGGACGAGATCGAAATGACGGATCGGCTCGCGGGGATCCAGGCGCCGAGCCTGGCAGAAATCCGCCGGGCCGCGGAGCGCATCGCCCCCCACGCCCACCGCACGCCGGTGCTCACCTGCCGAAGCCTCGACGAGCTGGTCGGGGCACGGTTGTACTTCAAGTGCGAGAATTTCCAGAAGGTCGGGGCCTTCAAGTTTCGGGGCGCCTGCAACGCCGTCCTCTCCCTCCCGGAGGAGGAGGCCCGGCGGGGGGTGGCCACCCATTCCTCGGGGAACCACGCCCAGGCCCTGGCCCTGGCGGCCCGCCTGAGAGGGATCCCGGCCCACATCGTCATGCCGGAGAACTCCCCCCGGGTCAAGGTCGCCGCGGTGAAGGGGTACGGCGCCCGGGTCGTCTTCTGCCCGGCCACACAGGCGGACAGGGAGCGGACCCTGGAGTCGGTCGTACGCGAGACCGGCGCCGCCTTCGTCCACCCCTACGACGACCTGCGGGTCATCGCAGGTCAGGCCACCTGCGCCCTGGAGCTCCTCGAGGAGGTGCC
>JAFGFV010000520.1 GCA_016930895.1 Spirochaetales bacterium
GCCTTCGGCGTGCCCAGGGGATAGAGGCAGTAGGGAACCGATTCGCACATGGTGCCGGAGGTGATGCTCAGCGCGTTCACCCCTGCGCGCTCCACGAGGGGCGCCAGCGCCACCGCATCCTCCACGTCCAGCCCACCTTCCACGTAGTCTCTGGCGTTCATGCGTACGACGATCGGGAAGTCCTGCCCCACAACCTTCCGCACGGCGGCGATCACCTCGCTCCCGAAACGCATCCGATTCTGCAGCGACCCGCCGTACTCGTCGTCGCGGCGGTTGCTGTGGGGAGAAAGGAACTGATGAATCAGGTAGCCGTGGCTGAAGGGTATCTCCACGGCGTCGAATCCCGCCTCGCGGACGCGGCGGGCTGCCTCGGCGAACCAGCCCACGTACTCGGGGATTTCCCTCGCCGCCAGTTCGCGTGGAACGACCTCGTTGGCCGGACAGGGAACGTCCGAGGCGGATACACGGTCTTCCGCAGCCACCAGGGCGGGGTTGGCGACGCGCCCGGCGTGATTGATGTGCGCCATGATCCGCCCGCCTGCGGCGTGGACGGCATCGGTGAGCCGGCGCAAACCGCTCACCATGCCGTCGTCATGGACGCCCAACTGTGTCGGGAGCTCCCTCCCGTTGAGACGGATGTACAGCGGCTCGGTCGTGGCGAGGCCCACGCCGCCTTCGGCCCTTCGCACGTAGAAGGCCACGTGACGATCCGTCACCTCGCCCTGCGGAGTGCCGTAGCCCAGCTTGATGGTGGTCATCAGCACCCGGTTGGGCAGGGTCAGGCCCCCCAGGGTCAGCGGTTCAAACAGAAGGTCTTTGGTCATATCTCATCCTCTCCGGGGCCGGCCCGACAGGTGCGGCACCTCGCCTCGCCCGGGTCGGCGACCAATCTGATTCGCTTTCCTCCTCCATAGTAGGTCTCGCGGTCAAGCCTGTCCAGGTCGCAGGGGCGGCCGGCGCCGCCGCAGAGAAATGACAACGGGCGGCAGTCTCGCTACATGGTCATCCCGCCGTCGACGGACAGGCAGGCGCCGGTGCAGAACTCGTCGCGGATGAGAAACAGGATCGCCTCGGCGATCTCCTCCGGGCTGCCCATTCTTTTCAGGGGCTGCCGGGCCACGAACTGCTCCCGTGCCTTGTCGGGGTCCTCGAACTTCGACAACCGCTGCGCCAGGGAGGGCGTGTCGATGATGCCGGGGCAGACCGCGTTCACCCGGATCCCTTGGTCAACGTACTCGACGGCCAACGCCCGGGTCAGGGCGTTGATGGCGCCCTTGGATGCGCTGTAGGCCAGCCGGTCTTTGACTCCCTTGAGGGCCACCACCGAGGACGTGTTGACGATGGTTCCACGGGTCGCCTTGAGGTGGGATATGGCGAATCGTGACATCAGGAACACGCCCCGGAGGTTGACCGCGAGGGTGCGTTCCCAGTCTTCCATCGACGTGCTCTCCAAGGTTCCCGGCAGGACGACCCCGGCGTTGTTGACCAGCACGTGCAAAGTCTGGTAGGCATCGATCGTCTGATCGACGATTCTGTGCGCGTCCTTCTCGAGCGAGACGTCCCCCTGCACGAACAGGGCTTGTCCCCCGGAATCCTTGATTGCCTCGGCAAGGCGCCGGGCCGAATCGGAGAGCGAGTTGCAGCAGACCTTTGCCCCTTCCCGGGCCAGAAGAATTGCGGTCGCCTCGCCGATGCCCGCGCCGGCGCCGGTTACGATTGCTACCTTGCCTTCGAGCTTCATTTCCTACCTCCCGGGTTCCGATTTCCAGGCGCAGAGGCGCCGGCCGCTGGAGTGCAAGGCCGCCCAACCCCGCCGCGGGGACGCAGGCAGCGGAGCTTCAGCGATGAGCCCAGGGCCAGCAGGGAGACACCGAAGGCGATCCAGAAGGCGAGCCGGTAGGAGCCGGCATCGACGACCCAGCCGCCGGCGATTGGCAGCATGGCGAGCAGGCCGTTGAGGGTCCCGTTCACCGCGATGTAGGTCGGCCGCTGCTGCGCGGGGGCGATCTCGAGCACGTAGTTCACGAACCCGATGTTCACGCCGCTCAGGGCCGCCCCGATCAGCGCGAACACCCCGACCAGCACCTGCCAGCTGCCCAGCCGCCCAGCCAGCGCCAGCGCGGGAATGGCGACGGTGGCAACGGCGGTCAATCGTATCACGATGCGGTTCCCGAAGCGGTCGCTCAGCCAGCCCCACAGCAGGTTCGACACGATCACCCCGACCATCTGCGCAGCCACGAGGATTCCGACCTGCTCCGCCGGCATCCCCAGGTGCTCCCTCCCATATAGGACGTAGAACGGCACCGCGAAACCGAAGAACATGGTGGCGAACTGCGTGACCGTGAGCCAGACGAACCCGGTATCGTGACGAAGGAGCGAGACGGCCCGAAGCAGGAACCTCCCCAGACCATCCTTGACGCTCGAGACCTCCCCGGCGGGCTCGCGGACCGAGGACAAGGCCACGTAGGACAGCGCCAGCAGGAGGAAGGAGGAGGCGAACAGCACCGCGTAGCTCCTGGGGAACACGATGTCGGCCGCGAGCACCGCCTTGACCCCGTAGCCCGCCCCGACGGCGAGCAATCCTCCCCACAGCTGCCGGTGTCCCCAGAAGCGGCCGCGGAGCCGCGCCGGCAGCGCCTTGCCCCAGAGCTCCATGAACGGCACGTTGGCCACGCCTCCCGCGATCGAAAACACCAGCAGCAGCACCAGCAGCGCTCCCAGGAGCACGGCGGCGCCGCAGTCCGCGCACAGCCAGGTGAAGCCCCCGAGAACACCCCAGGCGGCCGCCCGGGCCCAGATCGCCGCTACGAGAACCGGCTTGTTCTGTGAGCGCCCCTGGAGGCGGTGCGCGACGATGAGCTGCGGGAGGACACCGCCCGCCTTGACCACGGCGGAGAACAACCCGATCAGGGCGAGCGAGCCGGTGAAATGGCTCAAGAACACCGGCAGCACTGCGGTGGGGGAGGAGAAGGCAAGCGCAGCTTCGAAGAGGATGCCGTGGATGAGGCCCATGGCGAAGTTGAAGCGCACGTGCTCGGGAGAAGCTGCCGCCTCTGTTGTACCTGGCTTCACGGGTCGATCCCCCTCCTCATCCTGCTGCACGGATCTCTACGAGCTTCACACCTGTGGACTAGGCTGCCTCGAACGACCCGGGGGCGATACCGGAAACCGCTCCCGGGAGGGCTAAGAAGCCGCAGCTGGGTCGGCCTCGCGCAAGATCGCCCCGAAATGGCATGCTTCGATGCATCGACCGCAGTCGGTGCATCGAGCGTTGTCGATGACCGGGATGGCGCCCCGCATCGTGATGGCCTTGACCGGGCAGACGGTGACGCAGATGCCGCAGCCGCGGCACCGCGGGGTGTCCACGCGCAAGCGCGTCTTCGGATGAGAGCGGTCGGAGCTGCTTTCAGCCTTCGACGTGCCTGCGGTGTCCCCAGGGGACGCCGACGGTCCGCGGGCCGGCGAGCGGCTCGGCGGCCAGGGGGCGATGCCCCTGCCGGGCATCCACCGGGCACCGGGAGGCATCGGGCGGCCCGGGGCGAATCCTCGCCCGGAGCCGTATCCTCGCCCACCGCGGGATCCAGGGCCGTATCCTCGGCCCCCGCCGCGTCCACGCCCGCCCCCCGTCCCGGAAGCTCCGCCTATGCCGAAATCTGCTCTGCTCATTGCTTGTACATCCCTATGGTCATAGTATGACCGTGCGCCTTGGAGGGTCAAGCGATACACCGCCGGAGTCATGTGGATCCGTGCCGTCGTCGTTGCGGGGGCGCAGGCGAGCTTCCGCGCCTGGTTAGGCGCGAACGGACCGACCAGCGGCCCGCCCCCGGCCGCGGTGACCCGGACCGGGGGCGGAACCTGTGCTATTGGTTCAGTTCCTCGAGGAGAATCCCCTTGGTGGTGACTCCGGGCACCTTCTCGAACGGGACGGTGGTGCCGAGGTAGCGCTGCTGGTTGAAATCCAGGGCCACCCAGCTGGAGGTAACGATCGTGTA
>JAFGFV010000521.1 GCA_016930895.1 Spirochaetales bacterium
CGGCCACGGCCTTGACGCCCTCCTTGATCATCGAGTAGGCCAGCACCGTGGCGGTGGTGGTTCCGTCGCCCGCCACGTCGTTGGTCTGCTTGGCCACCTCCTTGAGAAGCGAGGCGCCCATGTTCTCGAAGGGCTCCTTGAGCTCGATCTCCTTGGCGATGGTCACCCCGTCGTTGGTAACCGTCGGCGCCCCCCAATTCTTGCCCAGCACCACGTTGCGCCCCTTGGGCCCCAGGGTGATGCGCACGGCCTCCGCCACCTGTCCCGCTCCCTGGAGCAGGGCCTGACGGGCCATCTCGTCGAACAGCAGCTGCTTCGCCATCCGAATCCTCCTACCGGTTGTCGTTTCGCTAGACTTCTATAGAGTTGCTGTCGCTGCCTCAGTAGTCTGCCGACTTACGCCTGGATGGGCTGCGGACTAAGGAAAAGGTACTCACGCCGCACCGGTAGCGGCAATCGGATTGTTGCGGAACCCCCCTTATCCGGCTGTCTCTGGAGCCGGCGTCGGGCGCTGCTCTGCGGGATTGACAGCAGCAGATCCGCTACGTTATAGTAAACGTTGTCGGGAACGTTTACCGTGGGCAGACACATAGGGCTCAAGGATATCGCGCAGTTGACTGGTTTCTCGGTCAAGACCGTTTCCAGAGCCCTCAACGACCATCCAGATGTCAACGAGCAGACGCGCAAGCAAATACTGGAAGCCGCGGAAAAAAACTCCTACTACCCCAATCAGTTGGCCAAGAGTCTGCGTACCCGCCAGGCGTTCACCATCGGCTACGTGGTTCCCGATATCACCAACGAGTTCTACGGCAAGGTCGGTATCGCCATCGAGGGCGAGCTCAAGAAACACCACTACGGCCTGCTCGTAAGTTTCACTCAGGAGCTCGAGGAAAACGAAATCGACTCGCTTAAGCTGCTGCTGTCCAAACGCGTGGATGGCATCATCCTCGCGACCGTCGGCACCACGGGGGAGCTCATCCGCCAGCTTATCGAGGACTACCATCTACCGATCGTGACCATCGACAACCGTGCCTCCGGCGTCCGGACCAACGCGGTCCTCCATGACAACCGCCGAGGCGCCTACCTGCTCACTCGCCACCTGATCGAGCACGGGCGCAGAGTGATCGGCTGCGTGACTGGTCCCCTGAGCGAGACTTCCGGTTGCGAGCGCCTCGAGGGCTACGAACAGGCCCTGAGCGAGGCCGGGATCCGGGTCGACAAAGCTCTGATCCGGAGCGCCGACTGGAGGGTCGGCGGCGGCTACCAGGCCACCCTCGAGCTGATGAGCAGTGCGGAGTCCCGTCCTACCGGGCTGTTCGTGGGAAACTCGATCATGGCTCTGGGGGTCTACAAGGCGTTGAAGGAACTCGCCCTGGAGATCCCGGAGGACGTGGCGGTAGTGGCGTTCGATTCCATGCGGTTCACCGACACGATCGAGCCCCCCCTCACGACTCTCGAGAGCGTGGAAGACAAGATAGGAGAGACAGCGGCGCGGATCCTGCTGGACAAGATCACGGGCAAAGGCCCCGAGAATGCGGAAGAACACCTGATCGCGTCGCGGCTATGTATTCGCCGCTCCTGTGGGTGCCGCGGCGACGGTTGACCCCTTGAGGAGGAACGGACATGGTTCATGAGCTACCTGACGGCGAGTTCGCTTCGCGCATCGAGAGAGTCCAGAGACAGCTTCGCGAAAACGGCTTCGATGCCTACCTCGTCCACTGCAATGAGGCCGACCAGGCAAACGTCCGCTACCTGAGCGATCACTGGCCTATCTTTGAGACCGCGGGCGTGCTGGTTCCCGCGGAGGGTGAGGCGATCCTGCTCATCGGGCCGGAAGCGGAGCCCTTTGCCGCAGACCGCAGTCGAATCCGCAAGATCCGGCGGATGATCGAGTATCGCGAGTCCGCCGAGCCGGACTACCCCGACATCCCGGTCTCCACGTTCGAGGAGGTGTTTCGCGAGGCCTCGGGGGGCAAGGGCATCCGCACCCTCGCACTGGGGGACTACTCCATCCTGCCGATGCCGGTCTACGACGGCGTCGTGAGAGCGCTGGGCAGGGAGGGCAAGCTGGTCAGGGCGGAGTGGATCGTCTCGAACATGCGGAGCGTCAAGTCCGAGCTCGAGATCCAGATGATCCGCGAAGCCCACCGGATCAGCGAGCTCGCCCTCGAGGAAACCCTCAATCGCATCAAGCCGGGCATGACGGAAAAGCAGGCCCTCGGCATCGTCTACGAGGCACTATATCGTCACGGTGCGGAATGCGAGGGGTTTCCCAACTACGTCTTCGGAGGAAGGAAGACCCGCAATGCCATCGCCCGGGCCACCTACGACCCCTTGCAGAAGGGGGAGATCATCCAGCTGTGCATCGGAGCGCGCTACGGGGGCTACTCCTCGTCGGTCGGTCGGCCAGTGATTTTCGGCAAGATGCCGGCAGAGATGAAGAAGCACGTGCAATTCGGACTGGACGTGCACCGGAAGACCTTCGAGTGGATCCGGGAAGGAGTCGTGGCCAAAGAGGTGGCGGTCAAGTACATGGATTATTTCCGCGATCACGGCTACGGGCAGTACTACCTGTACGGCCCGTGCCACGGCACGGGGATCATCGAGGTGGAGAAACCCTGGATGGAGACCACCTCGGACTATCCGTTGCAGGAGAACATGACATTCATGGCGGACACCTTCTTCACCACCGAGGACTACGGCTTTCGCTGGGAGGACGGATTGCGGGTCACGAAGGAAGGCTGTGAGCGCTTCTCCAGCGCCCGCAGCGAGATCATCGAGCTTTAGTCACACGGGAGGTGCAGGTGGCGCCAATGGGCGGCACGAGTGACGTTCGAGTCCATCTCCACTCGAGGCACTTCGGCGAGAAGGAGCGGCTCCTCGTCGAATCCGGCGAGCTCGCCGTGACAGGCTTTCGTTACGACAGCGGGGTCGCTGCCCTGCGACTGCGCAACGCTCGCGGCGAGGTCGTGCTGCTCCCCTATCAGGGACAGCAGATCTGGGATGCGCGTTTCGACGAGCGGATCCTGACCATGAGGTCCCAGTTCCAAGACCCGACACCGACTCAAGAGTACCTGCGCAACTACGGCGGCTTCTTGCTGCATTGCGGGGCCTCGGCCATGGGAAACCCGGGTTCGGAGGACCGCCATCCGCTGCACGGCGAGCTCCCCAACGCCCCCTACGGCAGCGCGACGCTCATCGTCGGCTCCGACGCTCTTGGCACGTACGCGGGTCTGACGGGTGTCTACCGCCACACCGTCGCCTTCGGCTGCAGCTACCAGGCCGAGCCGCTGGTCAGGCTCCGCGCGGGCTCGGCGGTGCTGCATGGCTCGATCACCTTCACCAATCTCCAGCGTACGGACATGGAACTTATGTACCTGGCTCATATCAACTTCCGGCCCGTGGACCGCGGGAGACTCCTGTACACGGCACCGTGCGATCCCGAGAGTGTGGTCGTGCGTACCCGACTGCCTGCGGGACTGCGGGCCCCAGAGGCATACCCGTCCTTCCTCGAGAGCTTGAAGCGCAATCCCGCCATCCACAACACGCTCGATCCCACCCACGTGTACGACCCGGAGGTCGTCATGTCCCTGCGCTACCGGGGCGACTCCGAGGGCTGGGCGCACAGCCTCCTGATCCACCCGGACGGGTACGCCTTCTACGTGGGCCATCGCCCCTCCGAGCTGGATCATGCGATGCGGTGGATATCCCGTACGCCCGACAACGATGCGATCGGTATCGCGCTGCCGGCCACCGCGGAGGCCGACGGATACACGGCCGAGAAGGCCAAGGGTAACCTCAAGGTCCTGCCGGGAGGCGCCACGGTGAGCTTCTCATTCCAGACGGGGCTGCTGACACCGGAGCAAGCTCAGGAGTACGCCCAGCGAATCGAGGCGATAATGCACTGAACGGCGATCGGCTCCACCGGCCGCACTCGGAGGGCCCGGTGCGCCCGGGGAGTATTGTTATAGAGACCTATCAAGAAAACGGAGGAGGGAAGATGAGAAACCGAACGAGACTGCTGGTGTTCGCAGCCACCGTCACGGTGGCGCTCGCCGTCCTGGCCCTGCCGGTGCTGGCCACCGGCACGCAGGAGGAGGGACCCCCGGTGCTGCGGACGGTCGTGTTCAAGGGCTTCGCCCGGACCGCGGCGCTCGAGCTCCAGATCCCGGAGTACGAGAGGCTGACCGGAGTGAAGGTCGAGTTCGAAGAGGTGCCTTTCGCCCAGCTCCACGAGAAAATGATGCTGGACTTCGCCAGCCAGGCGGGAACCTACGACTTCGTGATCTCGCTGACCGACTGGGTCACCGAGCTGGTCCGGGGTGAGTATCTCGTTCCCCTCGATGACTACATCAAGGAGGACCCGCCCGAGGACTGGCCAAACGCTTTCCCCAAGGGCCTGCTGTCGATCCAGACGGTCAACGGGAAGCTCTACGGCCTGCCCTGTCACGACGGCCCCATCATGCTGTACTACCGCAAGGACCTCTTCGAGGATCCCCAGGAAAGGAGCGCCTTCAAGGCGAAGTACGGATACGATCTGCAGCCCCCCGAGACCTGGGACCACTTCCTGGACATGACCCGCTTCTTCAACCGGCCCGAAGAGAACCTGTGGGGAACCTGCATCGCGGCCAAGCAGGGCGGCCAGCAACTGGCCTACGATTTCTTCCTGATGCTCTGGTCCTTTGGCGGGGAGATCTTCGACGCCAACCACAAGCCGACCTTCAATTCCGACGCTGGCGTCAACGGCCTGCAGTACTACATCGACCTGCGCAACAAGTGGGAGGTTACACCCAAGGCCTCGACAACCTACGACGAGACGGAGAACGGCCCAGTCTACCTGAACGGCAACGCCGCCCTCATGTGGCACTGGAGCCACATCGCCTCCTGGGCGGAGCTGCCGGACCGCTCGAAGATCATAGGGAAGAACGGGTATACCTTGTTTCCCGTGGCCCGCAAGGGCCTGCCGCACACGACCCTCAGCATCTACTGGTTCTTCGGGATCTCCAGTGCGAGCAAGAACAAGGATGCGACCTACGACCTGATCAACTGGCTGACCAACAAGGAGAACGACAAGCTGGACGCCTTCAACGGAACGGTGGCCTGCAGACTGTCGACCTATCGTGATCCGGAGGTGCTGGCCAAGTTCCCCTTCTACGAAAACATAGAGAAGCTGTTGAGCGGGGAAACCAGAACCACTCCGCAGATCCCGGAATACGCCCAGGTCGACGACATCATCGGGGTGGCCTGCTCCAAGGCCATCGCGGGGGAGATGTCGGCCAAGGCGGCGCTGGACGATGCGGCCGCCAAGGTCGAAGATGTGATGCGCAAGGCCGGCTACTACAAGTAGGAGAACTCGAATCGGCTCCCCGCCTGCGGCCCGATGGGATCGTATCCTGCGGGTTCGCAGGCGGGAGCCTCCCATTTCTGCGGAGTTGCCCATGCCCTCGCTGACCCGAAAGAGCTGGTATCGATCGACCCCCTGGCTGATGGTCGTTCCCACGGTGGTCTTCCTGTTGGCAGTATGCATCTACCCCTTGCTGCACTCGTTGTACCTCTCCTTTCACCAGTGGAGCCTGACCAGCCCACAGCCGCCCCAGTTCGTGTGGTTCCGCAACTTCGTCGAACTGGTGCAGGACGATCGTTTCTGGAGCGCCCTGCGTGTAACCGTGGTGTTCACCGTCGGCGTGGTGACGGCAGAGATGGCAGTCGGGCTGCTCCTGGCCCTGAGCGCCGCCAGGCAGTCGAGGTTCCGCCAGGTCCTGCGCTCGATCCTGCTCATCCCCATGATGATCACCCCGGTAGTCCTGGCCCTGATCTGGAAGTACATGTACAACCCGGAAAACGGGATCGTCAACTTCCTGCTCGGCCTGGTGGGCATCGAGGGACCGATCTGGCTCGGCGAGCCCGCCCCCGCCCTCCCGGCGGTCATGATCGTGGACGTCTGGCAGTGGACCCCGTTCGTGTTCCTCCTGCTGTCTTCGGGGATCGCCAGCCTGCCCCCGGACGTGTTCGAGGCCGCCCGAGTGGACGGGGCAAACCATCTGCAAACCTTCCGGTATATCACGCTGCCTCTGCTGGTGCCGTTCATGGTGGTGGCCCTGCTGATCCGGTTCATCGACTCGTTCAAGATCTTCGACACCATCTTCGTCATGACCCGGGGAGGCCCGGCCAATGCGACTGAGACCTTGAGCGTCTACACGTATAAGGTGGGCCTCAATTTCTTCAACATGGGCTACGCCGCGGCGCTGTCGTACGTGATCCTGATCATCATCACCTTCGCCAGCCAGCGGTTCGCCAAGATCGAG
>JAFGFV010000087.1 GCA_016930895.1 Spirochaetales bacterium
CGCAGCCGGCGGCAGCTACGCAGCCGGCGGCAGCTGCGCAGCCGGGGGAGAGCGCGGGTCAAACGGCGGCGCCAGCGCCCCAGCCCGCGGCCGCCGGGGCCGGCGGCCCGCTCACGGTGCTGACGGCCGCCTCTGCTTCCCCCTTTCGCGTCGGGATCACCTTCCGGGGCTACTGCCTGCTGCGCTACAGGGTGGACGACGAGGTGCGGGACGAGCGCTTCTTCCACAAGGGGGAGACCTTCGCCCTGGACGGCAGGAACGAGATCATGCTCTGGATGTCCAACGCCGGGGCTCTGCGGCTCAGCGTCGGCGGCCGGGAGGTGGAGCCCGGGCGCCCCGGTTCGGTGGCCGTCAAGCTCGTGCGCTGGAGCCGCGACGAGAGCTCCGGGCAGTACCTGCTGCAGGTTCTCGATCGAGAATAGCACAGCAGCGCGCCTTCCGGGTCATGACCTTCACCATCGAAAGTCTCGGCTGCGCCAAGAACCAGGTGGATTCCGAGGAGCTCCTCGCCTTCCTGGAACAGGCGGGGCTGTTCTGGGTTTCCGAGGCGGACAGCGCCGACGTGATCATCGTGAACACCTGCGGCTTCATTGCAAGCGCCAAGGAGGAGTCGATCCAGGTCTCCCTGGAGCTCAAGGAGCGCTATCCGAACAAGCGGGTCTTCATGACCGGATGCCTGGTGCAGCGCTACGGAGCGGATCTCGAACGGGCGCTCACGGAGATCGACGGCCTGGCGGGCCTGCGGGACTTCCCGGGGCTGCTGCGGCGGATCCTGGCGCAGGGCACGCCGCCGGTCGTGCCGCCGGCCACGCCCGCGCCGGTGCGCCGGCGCTTCCTGTCCTTTCCCGGGAGCGTGTACGTCAAGGTCGCCGAAGGCTGCAGCAACCGCTGCAGCTACTGCGCGATCCCGCTGATCCGGGGCGAGCTGGTCAGCCGCCCGCAGGACGAGATCCTCGAGGAGATACGACAGCTGCTCGAGGGCGGCGCCTTCGAGCTCATTCTCATCGCGCAGGACCTGGCCTCGTTCGGTCTGGATCGGGGTCGTGGGGAGCTCGTGGCCCTGCTGGAGAGGATCCGCCGGTTGCCCGGGAGCTTCTGGGTGAGGCTGCTGTACCTGCACCCGGACCGGCTCCCCGGGGAGCTGTTGGAGGTGGTGGCGGCTGATCCCCGTTTC
Source organism: Spirochaetales bacterium (assembly GCA_016930895.1). The sequence goes on from JAFGFV010000087.1 coordinate 1,175, forward strand.
CTGCCGTACTTTGACCTGCCCTTCCAGCATGCCTCCAGCGGCGTGCTCGAGCGCATGGGCCGCCAGGGCTCCAGCGCCGTGTACCTGGAGCTCGTTCGGCGGATCCGGCGGCGGCTGCCTGATGCGGTGCTGCGGTCCACCTTCCTGGTGGGGTTCCCCGGCGAGAGCCAGGAGGATTTCCGGGAGCTGGAGGCCTTCCAGCGCTCCGCCGAGCTGGATTGGGCGGGGGTCTTCACATACTCGCGGGAAGAGGGCACCGCCGCCGCGGCCCTGCGTCCCCGTGTCCCGGCGGCGGAGGCGCGGCGCAGGAAGCAGGTACTCGAGCGGACGCAGGAAGGGATCACCGCCCGCCGCCTGGAGAGGCAGGTGGGTCGTGTCCTGGATGTGCTCATCGAGGAGGCTGTCCAGGGGGAAGGCCTGTACCTGGGCCGGGCGTACCTGCAGGCGCCGGAGGTGGACGGGCTGGTCGTGGTCAAGGGCGCCGGCCTGGAGCCCGGGGGAGTGGTGCCGGTGCGCATGACCGGGCGCCGCGGGGTGGATCTGGAGGGGGTGCAGCTGCATGGGCCCTGAGAGCGGCTCGCTGCTCGCCTACATGGACACACTCAACCCGCAGCAGCGGGAGGCGGTGCTGCATCACGGTCCTCCCCTGCTGATCCTGGCGGGAGCGGGCAGCGGCAAGACCCGGGTCGTGACCACCAAGATCGCCTACCTGATCGAGCAGCAGGGCTACGACCCCGTCTCGATCCTGGCGGTGGCGTTCACCAACAAGGCCGCGGAAGAGATGAAGAGCCGGCTGCATGGCCTCAATCCGGCGGCTGTCGGGGTGACCGTCCGTACCTTCCACAGCTTCGGGGCCTGGGTCCTGCGCCGCTTCGGCGAGGCGATCGGCGTTCCCGGGAGCTTCACGATCTACGACGACCAGGATTCCCTGTCGCTCCTCAAGACCGTGCTCGAGGACCGGTTGCCCCACGCCCGGCTCAAGGAGCTGGCAGAGGCCGTGGCCAGGGCCAAGGACTACTGCCTGTTGCCCGGTGAGGTCCCGAACGCCGGTGTCGGAGAGTCGTCGGCGCGGTGGGGCTCCGGGGCGGCGGCGCGCACCCTGGACGGCCTGGCTGCCGAGCGGGGTCTGCAGGACGCGGACTTCCCGCAGGCCTATCGCCTCTACCAGGAGCGCCTCGAGGCCAGCGGCTGCCTGGACTTCGGGGACCTGATCGTCCGGAGCGTCCGGCTCCTGGAGACCGTGCCGGAGGTGCGGCTGCGGCTGCAGAGGCGCTTTCGGGCCGTGCTCGTGGACGAGTACCAGGACTCCAACTACGCCCAGTTCCGGCTCCTCCAGGCCCTGTACGACGGCACGAACTACCTGTGCGTGGTCGGGGACGAGGACCAGTCGATCTACAGCTTCCGTGGGGCGGAGCTGGCGAACATCCTGGAGTTCAACCGGCAATTCCCGGGCAGCGAGATCATCCGTCTGGAGGAGAACTACCGCTCCACGCGCAACATCCTGGAGGTCGCCGCGCGGGTCGTGGAGCACAATCGCAACCGCCTGGGCAAGACCCTGCGGGCGCGCAAAGGGGAAGGGGCGCCGGTGGTGCTGGCCCAGCTGGACACCCAGGACGAGGAGGCCCGCTTCTGCGCCGACGCCCTGAGCGACGGGCGCTTCGACGAGACCGCCATCCTGTACCGCATGAACTTCCAGTCCCGGGTGTTCGAGACCCTGTTCGCCCGGTTGGGCATCCCATTCCGGGTGGTGGGAACCGTGCGCTTCTACGAACGGGAGGAGATCAAGGACGCCCTCGCGTATCTGGGCCTGCTGGCCAACCCCCGGGACGAGCTGGCCTTCCGTCGGGCGGCCAGCAAGCCCCGACGGGGTATCGGCGCTCGTACCCTGGATCGGATCGCCGAGCGCTGGATCCGGGGAGGCGGAAGCCTGCTGGAGGCCGCCCGGGGGGCCCTGGGGACGCTGCCCTCCCGCGCCGACGCGGCGCTGGAGCGGCTGATCACGCTGCTCGATACCCTCGGCGCCCTGCTCGACCGCGACCCGCCGGGCTCCCTGGGGGAGGTCGTGCGCAGCCTGGTGGCGGAGTCCGGGCTCCTGGAGCTGTACCGGGAGCGCGATCGGGGCGACGGGACCGAAAAGGTGAAAAACCTCGAGGAGCTGGTGAGCGCCACGGCGGAGTACAGCGGCTCCCGGGAGGGACTGTACGCCTTCCTGGAGTCCCTGGCCCTGAACTCCACCGACGAGAACCCCTTCGCCCGCACCGGGCGGGTCACCCTGATCACGGTGCACAACACCAAGGGTCTCGAGTTCGACCGGGTGTTCCTGACGGGCCTGGAGGACGGCATCTTTCCCCACTACTCCAGCACCGTGGGCGGGCTCACGGTGGATGGGGCGGACCTGGAGGAGGAGCGTCGGCTCTTCTACGTGGGGGCCACCCGGGCCAGGGAGGAGCTGTACCTGACCACCTGCCGGCAGCGGCGGGTATTCGGCACGCTCCAGGCCAGGGAGCCCTCCCGCTTCCTCATGGAGATCCCTCCCGGGGCCCTGCACGTGTACGGGCAGCGCGCCGAGACGGACGACGGTTTCCCGCTGGGTTGCGGGGTGTACCACGACGAGTACGGGCCGGGGATCATCACCCGCAAGTGGATGGCCGAAGGGCAGACCATGGTCGTGGTGAGCTTCGACTCGGGCAAGTCGGCGCGCTTCCCTCTCAAGTACAGCTCCCTGGAGCGCATCAGCCGTGATCCGTAGCCTGAGACCCCGGCGGGAGCCCCTGCGCGACCCGGATGCCGCTCGAGCGGTCGAGAGGTCCCTGCGTTACTCGGTCCTGGACGCGGCCTCTTTTTCGCTCATGCTGGGCACCGGGGAGAGCTACTTCCAGGCCTTCGCGGTCTTTCTCAAGGGGACCCTGATGCAGGTCGGGGCGGTGTACTCGGTGCCGATGTTCCTCGGCTCCGTGGCCCAGCTCCTGTCGGCCTGGGCCGTGCGGCTCTTCGGTTCCCGCAAGGGCCTGGTGGTGACCCTCGCCGCGGCGCGCACGCTCCTGTTCGTGCCGCTGGTCCTGGTCCCGTTGATGGGCCCCTTCCGGGTCTGGGTCCTGCTCGCCCTGATCTCCGCGTATTTCGCCCTGAACTATCTCGGCATCCCGGCCTGGACCTCCTGGATGCGGGAGCTCGTGGCGGAGTCCAGGCGCGGCGCGTACTTTGCCCGGCGCAACGGCCTGGCCAACCTCGTTGCTCTGGTCGGAGTGGTCGTCGGAGGGGTCGTCCTGAGTCTGTATCCCCGGCAGTCCGCGTGGGGGTTCGTCCTGATCTTCGCAGTTGCCTTCCTTGGCAGCGTGGGCTCCACCGTGTTTCTGGCCCTCAAGACGGAAGCTCCGCACGAGGAGCGGCGGCGCAGCGGAGAGAGCCTGCTGCGCTTCACCGTCGGACTGGGCCGCAGCAACTTCGGGCGCTTCGTTCTGTTCAACGGCTTGCTGCATTTCGGAGTGTTTCTGGCCGGACCGTTCTTCGTTCCCTACATGCTGGGCACCCTGGGCTTCAGCTACCTCCAGTTCATGGTCTCCACCTCTCTCGTGGTGGCCCTGAAGTTCCTGGCCATGCCTCTATGGGGCGAGCTCGCCGACCGCTACGGGAACCGCAAGGTCCTGGCCCTGGCCTCGGTACTGGTGGCCCTGGTGCCCTTCGGCTGGATGGCCGGGCGCTCCTTCTGGTGGATCTGTGTGATCCAGGGCATCGGCGGGGTAGCCTGGGCGGGGTTCGACATCGCCGCCCTCAACTTCGCCTACGATCTCATGCCTGCCGAGAAGGTGACCCGCTACACCTCTTTCAACAACTTCTACAAGGGCCTGGCCATCTTCGCGGGAGGTCTGGTGGGGGGCTTTCTGCTTCACCGCCTCGAGCTGTTCGGCTCCGCCTTTCAGGCCCTCTTTGCCGTGTCCGGGGCCTTTCGGGTGGTGTTTGCGATCCCACTGCTGCGGGTCTTGAAGGAGGTCCGGGAGGTGGAGCATATTTCCTACAGGGACTTGATGTTCAGACTAGTCTCGATGGGGCCTCGCAGGGGCGTGCAGCTGTTCGTGATTGGCCGCAAGAAGGGAGGATCGACGGGTGGGTGACACGCAAGGGGCTTTGTACGACCGCCTTCCCGCGTTCCGTCGCGCCAGGGGGTACCGCCTGTACGGCCATGACGGAAAGCGGTACCTGGATCTCTGGCAGCAGGGAGGGCGGGCGCTCCTGGGCCACCGCCCGGGCCGGGTCACCACGGTGCTCAAAAACGTGATCTCCACCGGCCTGGTAGCCGACCTGCCTTCGGTCCATGCGCGCCGCCTGGAGCGGGCCCTCCTGGGCCAGTTCCCCGGCTGCCGGGCCTTTCGGGTGACCGCTTCCCTCGGTGCGGCCCTGGAGCTCGCCTCGGTGTACCTGGGACACCCGGTCGGCCCGGGGGACATCCGGGACCCTCTCCGGGATCCGGAGGACCCCGCCCCCGAGCTTGCCCTCTGGCGCCCGGCCTGCCCGCAGTCCCTGTCCCCCCGGGTCCTTCTTCCCCGACTGCCCTTCACGTTGGCCGGGGCTCCGGTGCCGGTAGGCTTCGCCGAGGAGCTTCCTGCCGGCTTTCCCCCCTCGGAAGTCCTTTCGCCCGTGGTCCTGGCTGGGGCCCTGCGGGCCCTCCACGACCTCCGGCGGTACCGGCCGCCGGAGTGGCTGGGACAGGCCCTTGCGGCTGGGACGGCGGGTTGGGAGCGGCGGGGACTGTACGTGCTGCCGAGGTTCCAGGCAGGGGACTACCCCTCGGTATTCGAGGGCTTCCTGGCGGAGGAGGTGGTGCTGAACCCGTGCTTCCCCGAGGCGAGCATCCTGCCCTCGGAGGCCTCGCCGGGGGAGCTGCAAAAAATGATTGGACTCTTTCGCCGTTTTCCGGGAGAATAGCCGCATGGAGTTGGGAGAGCTGGTCATCCTGCTGTCCAGGCTCGGGATGGGAGCCCTGGGGACCTTTTTCGCGATCCTGCTGTGGTCTCAGACGCGCGACGTTTCCTGGGTCCTGGTGATCATCGGAACCCTGGTGGCCTACGCCGAGATCGTGCTGTCGACCCTGGAACGGTTCGGAATCCTGTCCCCAACCTACTTCGAGGTTTCCGGCTTCCCGCTTCTGCGGGTGCTGCTGGTCAATCTGCCGATGTTTCTCTATACCCTGGGGTTCATCACCAGGATCGCCCGGCGCAGACGGTAGACCGTGGGCGGGGCTACTGTTTTTTCTCCAGTTCCTTGATCTGGTCTCTCAGCAGGGCCGCTTCCTCGTAGTTCTCTTCCTCCACGGCCTTGTCGAGCTGCTTTTCCAGATAGGCAATCTGGGATTGGATCTCCGAGGACTTGGCGGATTTGCCGCCGGCTTCCGCGGCGGAAATGGGGATCCCGGCCTCGTCGACCACCCCCTCGTCGATGAAGATCGGGCACTTGGCCCGCACCGCCAGGGCCACGCAGTCTGAGGGCCGAGAATCCAGGCTCAGGTCGGCGCCGTTGCGATTGAGGACCAAGCGCGCGTAGAAGGTCCCCTCCTTGAGCTCGGTGATCTCGATCCTGGAGACCTTGACCTCGAGCTGGTTGAGGGTGGACAGCAGCAGGTCGTGGGTCAGCGGCCGGGGCATCTTGTGATTGGCCAGCCCGATCAGGATGGCCTGC
>JAFGFV010000522.1 GCA_016930895.1 Spirochaetales bacterium
CCCGGCCGTGGATGAGCGGAACAGTTGCCTCGATCGTCCCGCGCCGGCACATTTCGGTGACTTCTATCCCCAGTCCGGTGTATCAGAAACCCCATCAGTTCGTTGGACAAGTACCGGCGGTAGCGGGTGAAGCGGGCGACGGGTTCGCACCCATGATCCGAAACGGGAGATCCCTGTGGCGGGGCGAGGAAATGGGGATGAGCGGGCCGGTGTATGCCGATCGAATGCTGGGCTACGACTGCTCAGGATAGACATGGGCACACGCAAGAGTATCGCACCTCACCTGCAAGACCTCGCCATGGCACGATCCAGCACGCTCGGGGATCAGGGCCTGGATCGCTTCGTTGGACAGGCGGTGGCGCATGAAGGCTATGGCTCGAGCACCGGCTGCGGCAGATCGATGCAGTCGGGACCGCCGAGAGCTTCGCGACTGCTGTGCGATTGGCGGGACCCGAGACCCGCATGCACATGTTCGAGGAATTGCAGATCGCTGGCTCTACCGGCGCGCCCATCCGGTGGCCACGACGGTGTTCGAAATGTATCTTCCCCGCCAGGCAGCCATACGCGATATCGGTAGCCCGCCTGGTTTCCGCCGGGGAAACATCGTGACATTTGTCACTACCCGGCGGACTGCGCCTGGGCTATCGTTGGACTCATGAACGATTCGCACGAGACGGAACAGACGGTGGCGGGAGCCCTCAGCGACGCAGTCAAGCGCTACGGATCGATCCTGGCCCTCGACCACGTGGACTTCGAGATCCGCAAGGGGGAAATCCTGGGCCTCCTGGGACCGAACGGCGCTGGCAAGACCACGGCGATCAGGGCACTCTCCGGTCTGATCGCCGTGGACTCGGGCGCCGTCGAGCTCTTCGGGAGGCCGCAGCACCCCGGCGTCCTGGAGCTGAAGCGGCGGATTGGGCTCGTCACCCAGGAGATCACGATTTTCGAGGACCTGTCGGCACGGGAGAATCTGAGCTTTTTCGGCGGGCTGTACGGCCTGCGGGGGCAGGAGCTCAAGGAGCGGATCGCCGAGACGATCGAGTTCGTGGGGCTCACGGAGCACGCCGACAGGAGAGCCAGGAAGTACTCCGGCGGCATGAAGCGCCGCCTGAACGTGGCCTGCGCCCTCACGCACCACCCCGAGCTTCTGATCATGGACGAGCCCACCGTGGGCATCGATCCGCAATCCCGCAATCACATCCTGGAATCCGTGCGCGCGCTGCGGAAAAAGGGGACCACGATCCTGTACACGTCCCACTACATGGAGGAGGTGCAGGCAATTGCTTCGCGGGTGCTCATCATGGACCAGGGACACATCATCGCCGCCGGGACGGTGGACGAGCTGGTGCAGCGCATCCAGTACGAGGAGCGCGTGAGCCTGGAGGTGGGGCAGGGGACCGCGGCCGTGGTGGAGGATCTCCGTAGGATCGCGGGAGTCAAGCAGGTGACCCGCCAGGAGTCGGTGCTCAGCATCGTGTCCCAGGCCGGAGCGCAGAACCTGGACCGGATCATCTCGTGCGCCCAGGAGGCTGGCGGGGTCCGGGCAATTCGCACGGAGAAACCCACCCTCGAAGATGTGTTTCTGACCCTCACGGGCAAGAGGCTGCGCGATGGAGACGCCAACGGAGGCGGGGCGTGAACGGCGCGACCCGAAAGCTCCTGCTCGTCGCCCGCATCTCCCTCCTGCGCGATCTGCGGCAACCCGCGAGCACGATCGTGATGCTCGGGATCCCGCTCGTCCTGATCCCGATCATGGGGGCGGTCTTTTCGAAGATCCCCAGCTGGGACGCCTTCATGGACGGCGCGCCGGACCCCATGGCCTTCTTCGCCATCGGGGTCGTCGTCATGTTCCAGCTCTTCGGCGGGCGCTTCAGCATGGAAGCGGTCCGGGAGTCGCTGTTGTCGGAGAAGAAGTGGCGCATCCATTCGGCGCCCTGCCCGCCCGCGGTCCATGCCATGGGTATCATTTCCGCGAGCACGCTGCTGAGCCTGCTCCAGGGCTTCCTGCTGGTGGCCTTCGCTCGGGCAGCGCTGGGCGTTCGTTGGGGCAGCCCGGCGGTGGTCTTTCTGGCCCTGTTGGGCGCCTCGCTCGTCTCGCAGCTCGTCCACGTGATCATTCTGCTGCTGATCCGCAACTACGGGGCGGCCATCAGCGTGGGGTGGGCGTTCGCTTGGGGTTCCGCCGCGCTCGGCGGGCTGATCTTTCCGGTGCCCCAGGACAGGCCGTTCTGGCACTTCATGGCCACCTACGGCACACCCTACTCCCTGGCCCAGAGCGCCGTTGTCACCTCGGCCGGCGGCGGACCCTGGGCCGAGGTGGCGACGGACATTGGGCTGCTGTTCGCGCTCTCCGCGGCTCTGGCGCTCGTTCTGTTCCTCCTTGGCAGGAGGAAGCTCGGATGACGATCCTGCGGTTCGCCCTGAAGCGCAGCTTTCGCGGCGGCTTCAACATCCTCCTACTGTGCATGCTTCCCGTGGGCGTCGTTTTCATTCCTTCTGTAGAAGGGACAACCCTGCCCTTGGGCATCCACTTCTACGGACAGGTCGTCATGTTCGCCGCCTTCCTCATGGTACGCTCGCTGGTGGACGACCGCACGAGCGGCGTGCTCACCCGCGTCATGGCGGCTCCAGTGAGCTACTTCCGCTATCTCTGGGAAACCCTGCTGGCCTACGGGATCCTGCTCATCCTCCAGAATGCCGTGGTCGTCGGTCTGGGGGTCGTGCTGTACGGCAAGAGCCTCGGCTCTCCCCTTCTGCAGTGGGTCGCATTCTCCTGCTTCTCCCTCACGTCGATCGCTCTCTGCCTCGTAGTATTCTCCCTGTTCGGTCGCCGTGACACGGCGTACGGATCGCTGTGGATCGTCATCCTCCTGCTCTCCCTGGTCGGGGGGTTCTACTGGCCCGTGGATATGATGCCCGGGTTCCTGCAGAGAGTAGCCCGGGTCACTCCGCCGTACTGGCTCGTGAACGCCCTGACGGTGCTCCAGCGCGGCGATCCCCCGGCACGGTTTGCCCTGTCCGTGGTGATCATGCTACTGTTCACCATGGCGTTTCTCGTGGTGGGGTCCAGGCGCCGGATGGAGTAGGAGTGAACCGCCAGAGGATCACGGCGAGTACCATGGCCCTCCTGTGGCGGCTCCTGGGACTCGGTCTGCTCTGCGCCCTCTGGATCGTGCGGAACGATGACGAAAGCGGTTTGGTCCTCGTGCTGCTGCTTGCTGTCCTGGGGCTGGCGCGCTGGCGTTTCACCATGCCCGCCTGGACGGCCCTGGTGGACCAGGCCGCCTGCATCGCCGCCGCGCTGGTCTGGCCGGAGGCCCGGTTCGCCTTCGCCCTTCCGGTCTTCGATTCCTGTCTCGCCGGCTGCCCCCAGTACGCGCTTCCGGCGCTCGTTGCGCTCGTGGTCCTGCGCTCGTGGTCCATTTCCGTGGCGGCCACCCTGGGCGCGGCGGCAGCCGCCGGATTCTCGCTTCATCTCTGGGCTCACCAGCTTCTCTGCGCCCGGCGGGAGGCGGACAGGGACCGAAGACAGCGCTACGAGCTGGAGAGCCTGAAGGCAGAGCTCCTGGCCGCCAACGTCCGCGTGGCGCGCATGGCCGAGACGGCCGAGCGCACGCGGATTGCGCGAGACCTGCACGATCACGCCGGTCACGAGATCACGGCGGCGCAGCTGGCCCTGGACGCCTTCCGCCATCTCTGGAAGGAGGGGGACCCTCAGGCTGCGGAGCTCCTGGATCAGGCTGCACGGCGCGTGGCGGACGGCATGAGGCTCCTCCGGCGAACTGTGCACGACATGGCGCCGGCGACCCCGGTCGGGGCCGCCACCCTCGAGGAGATCTGCCGCCGCTTCACCGCCTGCCGGGTTGAGTTCTCGGTGCACGGCGACACGGAGGCGGTGCCGATCCATGCCTGGGGCGTGCTCGAGCCCTGCCTGAAGGAAGCGCTCACCAACGCCGCCCGCCACGAGTTGCCCTCCAGGATCGACGTGTCGCTGGACGTGGGACCGCACATCGTCCGCCTGTGTGTCCACAACCCTACACGGGGACCCCAGGGACGCGCCGGAGGCGAACGCGGAGTCGGTCTGCGCAACCTATCCGGACGCGCCCGGGCCATAGGCGGCAGCTTGACGACCGACTCGCGCGACGGCTTCAGGCTCATCTGCGTCTTGCCGCTCGAAGAGGGACCGCCGTGAGAGTGCTGGTGGTGGATGACGATCCGCTGGTATCGCACAGCTTGAAGGTGCTCTTGTCCCGGGAGGAGGGCATTCAGGTCACCGGGACGGCGGTGGACGGCACCCGGGCCATTGCGCTCTGCGAGAAGAGCCTGCCGGACGCGGTGCTCATGGACATCCGCATGCCCGGCATGGACGGCATCGAGGCCACGCGACACATCAAGGCGCGCTGGCCGCAGGTCCGGGTGATGATTCTGACCACATTCCAGGACGACGAGAGCATCCAACGCGCTCTCCAGGCCGGAGCCGACGGCTACCTTCTCAAGTCCACACCCTCCTCCGGCATGGCGGAGCGGCTGCTCGCCCTTGCCTCCGGCAGCGCTGTGGTGGACCCAGCCGTTCTGAAACGCCTCAGCGAACCCCTCCGCGCACCGCTCCCGGGCCTGACGCCGCGGGAGGACGATGTGGCGGAGCTCGTGGCGCAGGGGCTGTCCAACCGGGAGATCGCCGAGTACCTGTTCATCAGCGAGGGGACGGCGCGCAACATCCTTTCGGTGGTTCTCGCGAAGCTCGGCCTGCGGGACCGTACACAGCTGGCAATCCGGTACTGGAAGAGGAGCCTGTAGGAGTGCGGACGACTCCGGCCGCTTAGCCCTTCTCCGCGTTCCGCTGCAGGCTGGCCAGCTGCTTGTGGATGTTCTGCTCGATCACCTGCTCCACGCAGCTTATGAAGCGCAGCAGGCAGGGCGCCTCGAGGGAGTAGTAGACGGTGGTGCCCTGTTTCCGGTCGGAGATGATCCCGGCATTCTTCAGGATCGAGAGGTGCTTCGACACGGTGGAGGTGTCGGCCCCGATCATCTCCGTGAGCTCGCATACGCAGTACGGCTTCTCGGCGAGCTTTTCCACGATGAAGATCCGGCTGGGGTGACCTAGGGCCTTGAGGATCCCCGCCCTGGCGGCGCTCCTGGACTTTTCTGTTTCCGTCATCTCATTTTTCTTCTTATTTTGCTAATTTGCCAAGAAAGTCGGCTGCCGTCAAGCGAGAAATGCTCGCAGCAGGAGACCCCCGCCCGCAGGCAGCCTGCCGGCGCGGGGATGGCGGGGTTGACAAGGCAACGCTTGTTGGCTATATTGCCAAGTACAAAATCTTCGTGAGAACGGAGTCCATACTGGTGAGTGACAGGAACCACACCGGGGTCGTCACCGCGGTCTTGCTGGTTGCAGTCTTGGTGCTGAGCCTCGCGGCTGCGGGATGTTGGCGTGGTGGCTCGGCTGCCGAGGCGCAGGTGGACCCGTCGACCTCCACCCGTGCGTTGAAGGTCAACGACGCCGGATCCGCGGATTCCCCCCTGGTGACCTTCGTGGAGCTTGGCTCCGAGCGCTGCATCCCGTGCGTCAAGATGCAGGAGGTCATGAAGCAGATGGACGCGCGCTACGGCGAGCAGGTGCGCATCGTCTTCCACGACGTGTGGACCCCCGAGGGTGAGCCCTACGCACGGCAGTACCGCATCCGGGTGATCCCCACGCAGGTGTTCCTGGACTCCCAAGGGCAGGAGTACTACCGTCACGAGGGATACGTTCCCTTCGCCCAGGTGGCCGAGATCCTGGCCCTCAAAGGGGTCGGGTAGGGATGACGGGGTTTCTCGACCGGATCTCGGGGATGATAGCGGCGGCACCGGCCGCGGCGATCGGCGGAGCGTTCCTGTGGGGAATGGCCAGCGTGCTCTTCAGCCCCTGCCACCTCGTGAGCGTTCCGCTTCTGGTCGGGTACCTCAATCGAAAAAACGAGGAACGCCCGATGAGCGCCGCCGTGCTCTCGCTGCTCTTTGCGGCCGGGATCCTGGTGACCGTGGCGGCGATCGGCGTGGGTACCGCCCTGGCCGGCCGG
>JAFGFV010000523.1 GCA_016930895.1 Spirochaetales bacterium
GCGCCACCGGGTGCTCCTCCTCGTGCATGGTCCCACGGCCATCCAGGTGGACATCTCCCTCGGTCTCCTACCCTTCGAGCGCGAGGTTCTCGACCACCGTAGGGTGGTGGCCGCCGGCGAGCTGCTCCTTCCCGTACCGAGAGTCGAAGACCTGATCATCATGAAGGCGGTCGCCCACCGGCCGGTGGACCTCGAGGACATCCGTGGACTGATCGAAGCGCATCCCCGCCTCGATCGCGACCGCGTACGGAGGGTGGTTTCGGAGTTCGCCGCTGCCCTGGAGCTGCCGGAGATCCTGGACGATCTTCTCGGACTGTTCGGGGACAAGACTGCGTAGCCCCCCGCCCGCTCGCAGGCAACTCGAGGCGCGCAGGCGCCCCTGGCGCCCTGCTGACTAGCGCGGCGGCGGACGCAGCGGGATCGTGAAGGCCTGGGGCATGTCTCCCCGCGGCCCTGCGAGGATCTCCCCGGAGAGATAGTGAGCGCTGATCTGGGCACCCTCCGGGCGCAGGCGCATCAGCAGGTAGTGCAGGGTCTGCTCACCGTACTGATAGCCCAGCCACTCGGTGTCGCCCTGGTACGACGCCTCCTCCGGCAGGTGGTAGTAGTGCCGGCCGTCGAGCAGTTGGCCGAACTCCGGCTCGTCGGTATGGTCGATGTAGCGCCCGCTGTCCCAGGGCAGTCGGAAGTAGCTCCGCTCCACCCACTCTCCCCTGGCCCGGTCCCACAGCCGGCGAGAGAAGCTCGTGGGCTTGCGAGTCAGGAGCCCGTAGTCGATCTCCAGGTACGCGCCTCCTCCCCCGGAGCAGAAATAGTGGACCCGGCGACCCGTGGGGCTGTCCTGCGGCTCGAACACCAGGCCCTCATTCCCGTACACGAGCTCCCAGTGCTCGTAGTGATGGTCGTGCCCAAAGAAGACCGCATCCACTCCCCGGCGGTCGGCGAGCGGCAGCAGCCAGCGCTCCAGCTCCCCGGCGGGTTCCGAGGTCCCGGTGGTGATGGGAGTCAGGTGCTCGAAGACGAACAGGTGGCGGGTGTTCCGGTCCGCGCCGGCACGGCGCAGGTCCTCTTCCAGCCAGGCCTTCTGAGCGGCGGACACCGATCCGTCCTTCTCGAAGCAGTCCACCAGCGCGAAGTGGCTCCCCCCGGCGTCGAAGGACCAGTACGCCCCCTTGGGGTCGGCGTACGGGTAGGGGAACAGGGCGCGGAAGTTGCGGCCCGGATCCCCGTAGTAGTCGTGGTTGCCGATGATCCCAACCGTCGGGATTCGCGAAGCGAACAGGCTCAGGGCATCCAGGGCGTCCAGCCAGTCGGAGGCAAAGGCCCCGATTTCCGCCAGGTCCCCCAGCTGGATCACCAGGTCGGCCCCACTGGCGGCCACGGCCTGCGCCGCGATCCGACCCCCCCGGCGGGTGAACGCGTCCCGGGGCTGCATGTCCCCCAACACCAGGATCGTCAGCCCGTCCCGGCTCCAATCCGTGGCCGTGAAGCAGTGCCGGGGGTCGTCTTCGCAGCCGTTGCCGTCGAAGTCGGCCGCGTACTGGTACCGGACCCCCGGGGAGAGCTCTGAGAGGGTCACCCGATGCAGCTTCGTGCGCTCCTCATCCTCGTGGGCCCGCGAGAGGGCGCCTTCCTCCCCCCAGGCCAGCCGCGTCCCGATCGGCCGAAGCGTAATCCAGGACACGATCATCGACGCCGTCCCGTCACTCCCCTGCCCGAAGACGGGCGTCAGCCACGGGCCTGCGTCCCGGTTGGCCGCCTGGTCGATCGCAAGCAGTGCCGGGACCTGCCGGGTGCCCTGGAACCCGGCGCAGGAGGCCAGGACCACGGCGGTTGCCAGCACGGCGGCGGGAAGCCCGCCGCCGCGGATCGATCGAGCCATCCGAGTGCGCATCTCCGCATTATAGCAGCCGTGCGGGCCCGGTCAATCGGATAGGCGCTCTTGCGCCAGGCGCTCTTGCGCCAGGCGCCCTTGCGCCCGGGCAGCCCGCGCCGGTATGCTCAAAGGAAGACGATGTGGAGCCTCCGTCCTGATTCCGGTTCGCCGTCACCCCTGCCCGGGGGGGGCGCGGCATGATCTTCCAGCTCCTGCTCCTGGCGGGACTGGTCCTGCTGTCCGGCTTCTTCTCGGGCAGCGAGACGGCCTTCACCTCCCTGTCGGCAGTGCAGGTCCACCGGCTGGAGGAATCCGGGGGCAAGCGGGGCAGGCTGGTGGCGCGCCTTACCGCCCGGCCGGATGCCCTGCTGACCACGATCCTGGTGGGCAACAACCTGGTGAACGTCGCCGCCGCGGCCATCGCGACGCAGCTGGCCATCCGCTGGCTCGGGAACACCGCCGTGGGGGTCGTGACCGGCGTCATGACCCTCGTGATCCTGGTGTTCGGGGAGGTCACTCCCAAGCACCTGGCCATCCAGAACAACGAGTGGGTCTGCCTGCATGCCGCCCGGGCCATCACCGCCCTCTCCTACGTCTTCCGCCCGGTCGTCGTGGTCATCGGCGCGCTCAGCCGCCTGTTCACCCGGCTGTTCAGGTCCGGCCGGCGCGCCCCGGTGACCCTGCAGGACATCCTCCGTACGATCCACGTGGCGGAGACCTTGGGCGTGTTGGAGCCCTACGAAAAGGAGATGGTCGCCAAGGTGTTTCGGCTCAACGACGTGAGCCTGCGGACCATCATGACCCACCGCACGGAGGTCTTCAGCCTCGCCCAGGACCGTACCCTCGGGGAGGTGGTCGATCAGATCATTGCCCGGGGATTCTCCCGCATTCCGGTATACGACCGCGATCCGGAGAACATCACGGGGATCGTGCTGGCCCGGGACGTCTTGCGGGAGCTCCGCCACGGCAGGCTCAACACGCCGCTGCGGCAGTTGATGATGCCGCCCATCGTGGCGCCGGAGTGGAAGAAGGCCGACGAGATGCTGGTCGAGTTCCGGCGCAAGCAGCTCAACATAGCGGTGGTCCTGGACGAGTACTCGGGGCTGGCCGGAATCGTCACCCTCGAGGACATCGTGGAAGAGATCTTCGGGGAGCTGTACGACGAACGGGAGCCCAGGGAGCAGGCCCGTATCAGCTATCTCGGGCCGGAACGGGGGTATCTGGTCATGGCGGACACCCCCATCTGGGAGATCCAGGACCGGCTGAGCATCCGCCTGCCGGAGGGCTGGCGGGACGAGACCTTCGGGGCGTACCTGGCCGACCGCCTGGGACACATCCCCGCCCGCGGCGAGGAAGTGCAGCTCGCCGGGGGAAAGGTGATCGTCGAGCGGACCCGGGCCAACCGGATGGTGTCCTGCCGCTTCCTCCTGCCCGAGGCGCCGGGAGCACAGCGAGGCGGCTGAACCCCGCCGGCGGGACGAGGCGGTCGAGGCCCTGAGAGAAGTCGCGGCCCTGAGAGGGATCGAGACCCCGAGCGGCCTACAGGCTCACGTAGTAGGACAGGTGCCGGGGGCTGTCCACGTCGATGCCCTGACACCGCGCCCTGGCCAGGGCCAGAAGCTGCGCGGCCGGAAGGTACAGGACGCTGCGGGCCGATTCC
>JAFGFV010000524.1 GCA_016930895.1 Spirochaetales bacterium
CCCTCGCTGCGAGCCAAGGCCAGCAGCTCCTCCATGGACAGCAGCTGGAGGCGCTCTCGGGTCATTCAGACCTCCGTGTCCGCGGTTCGTTCAGGGCAATCCTAAGGCAATTGAAAAAAGAGTGTCAACCCCGACGCCCGCCTCGGCGCGGCCGCCGGAGCCGGCGCCGGCCCCGGAATCCGCCCCCCGCCCCTTCTCCGCCAGCATCAGCACCACGTCCCCGAATCCCAGCGCTTTGGCCAGAGCGTCGACGGGACGCTTGATCCACCCGGGAGCCGCGCCCTTGGCCAGCCCACCCCAGGTGCGCACGGCCAGGACCCGGAACCCCGCACGGACGAGCAGCGCCCGGAGGGTGCGTTTCGAGAACAGGACCAGGTGGTCGGCGATCGCCGAACGCCAGCGTCCCCGGAACAGCTTGGCCTGGAATCCGTCCACGTTGGGCGTAGTCACGATCAGGCGGCCGCCGGGGGCGAGAACCCGTCGGATTTCGGCGAGCAGGGCCCTCGGGTCAGGCACGTGCTCGATGAGGTGGGAACCATGCACCACCGCGAAGGAGGCCCCGGGCAGGGACGCCTCTTCGAGAGTGCCGATGTGAATCCGCAGGCTCCGCTCCCGGATCCCGTGCTCGGCTGACTCCCGGCAGACCTCCACTCCTTCGACCTCCCAGCCCTGTCCCCGCACGTGATCCAGGAGCATGCCCGTGGCGCAGCCGATGTCCAGGAACTTCCGGGGTCGGGGGATTCCGGCCGCCAGACGGTCGAAGCGGATGTCCGCCAGCCCCAGCTTCATGAGGTTGAAGAAGTTGAGCTCGTTCTCCAGCTCGTAGCGGAAGTAGCCTGCGGCATACCGGCGGCGCAGATCCTGGAGCAGCGGCTGAGGATTCTGAAACACGAGCCTGCAAGCGCAGCAGCGCACGTAGCGGAACCCCTCCCCTGCGAGGAACGGCCGACTCGCATCGGCCCCGCACAGGGGGCAGAGGATCCAGCGGGTTCGCTCCTGCCCGGGAGCCTCGGAATACGTCTTCAACTCGGCTGTGGGCCTAGTCCGTGATGCGAATCACGTACTCCCGGGAGCTCTCGTTCCCGGAAAAGTCGGCGCCGAACACGACCACGGACGACTCGCCGGGAATCAGGGTGAGGAAGCCCAGGCGGTACAGCCACTCTGCCTCGTACACGCGCCGGAAGCTCTGCTCGCCTCCGACCAGGGTCAGCTCTGACACCGCCCCGGGAGCCATGGGCCCCTCGGGCTGGCTAGCGCTCCGACGCTCGTGGAGGGAGCCGAACACCAGGGTGGTCGTCTCGCGCCCGTCCTGATAGAGGTAAATCTTGTACGGCGCCATTTTCCACAAGAACGAGACGTCCGGCCGGATGTCGTACACGCTGCCCAGCACCTCGTACTCCCCACAGCGAACGCTCAACCCGTCCTCCAACCGGAGGAGCTCCTTGCCGCTGCGCACGTACAGGTCCTTGATCACCGGTTTCTGCTTGTCCTCGAGGGGAGGCAGAATCAGAAAGGGGTTGATGATCGTACCCATCTCGGTGTCGATGACGCCGAGGTGCAGGTGCTTGCCCGCCGAGTAGCCGGTCTCGCCTATCACCCCTATGGGCGTCTCTCCGGTGACCGCCTTCTGAATGCCTGCGGTGCTGCCTTTCTTGAGGTGGGCATAGATGGAACGGATCCCCCCTTGGTGCTGCAACACCACGTAGTTGCCCAACCCCACGGGCAGTGAGGACAGGCCGGCTTCTTCCTCGTGCGCGAACACCAGCTCTCCCTCGGAAATCGGGTAGACCGGCTGCTCCCCTCCCCCGAGATCGACCCCTCCATGAAAATGGTCGCCACGGTGCTCCCCGAAGGTCGCCGTCAGGATCGGATTGCCCACCGGCCACTCGAACCCCGCCGCGCCGACGGCGGCAACGAGGGCCGCCAGCAGGCCCGCCCACAACCGCTTCGTCATTGCTCCACCACGTCGGCGCGCAGCAGCGCGTCGTCGAGCCCGAGGAAAAGGCTTTGCTCGGAAACCCGGCTCCAAACGGTGGCCCCGGGAACGGAGGCCACCGCCAGGGGAGAGGCCAGGGGTCGGAACACGGCCAGCCTGAGTGTAGTGGCCCGTGCCCCCGTGTCATCGGACGGGGCAGCGCCGTCTCCTGCAGCGGCGGCCCCGGCAGCGGCGGCCGCCGTCACAGCGGCGAAGTCCTTGCCGGCAGCCAGGCTCTCCAGGCGCCCCGGCAGCGGCAGCCGGGCGGAGCGCTCCCGGCCAAGCTCCAGGACCATGATCGCGTCTTCCTGTTCGGCGTAGAGAAAACGGCCCTCGGGGCCGAAACTCAAGACGATCTCTCGGCGGAAGTCGGAGTCCAACTTCTCCGACCGAATCGTCTCGAAGCGCTCCCCCTGAACCAGGATCAGATTCTGAGGATCGACCCCGGACACCAGCGCCAGATCGCCCGTGTCCGCCAGGGCCGTGGCGAGAATCACCGGGATCCGGCTGCCGGGAGGATCGATCTCGAACAGGACCTCGCCGGCCGGCCCGAACAGGGCTGCGCGGCCGTCCAGCAGGCCGACCAGGCAGCGTTCACCCTGGAGAGCCACGCTGGTCAGGGGAGACGAGAACTCCCCCTGCCAGAGGAGCTCGCCGTCCGTGCTCAACCGCTTGAGCCCTCCCAGGTCGGTATTCACCGAGTAGAGAACCTGCCCGCTCGAATCGAGCATGGGATACCCAAAGCTGTGCACGCTGAACTGGAAGCCCCCGCCCGGATCCATGAACACCATGTGATCGGGCCGGCTGCCGTAGTTGATGAACCCCCTTTGGGAGAGAGCCACCCCATGGCGGGAGACTCCGCTGTACAGCAGCCGCCCGTCGACGGTAGCGTAGCCGAAGCGCTCTCCGGCCCGGAACGGCAGAACCGCGCTCTCCTCACCCGCCGCCCCGACCGGGGCTGCCGCCCCATCCGCGCCCACCTCACGCTCCAGCTCCAATGCCCAGACCGGCCTGAGGAGCACCTCCAAGCCGGTCGGGCGGGGGAAGAGGAACAGGTACAGCGGCAGGAGCGCGAGCGGGACGGCGATCCAGGCCCGAGTTTTTCTCTTTCGCGTGAAGATCGACTCGCTCATGTCGGAATCTGGTGCCTTCCAGCCACGGTTCGAGATTGAGAAGACCCGGGAACCCGGTCTATGCTCAATGCTGTCGTATCCTACAACGCGACGCTCGGGGTGTCAACGAAAAGGAGAACGAGCCATGGACTTCGATCGCGACCGTCTGTTGGAGGAGGCGCGCGCGGCAGCGGCCCAGGCCTACGCCCCTTACTCGGGGTTTCGAGTTGGGGCGGCACTGCTGTGCGCCGACGGGACGGTCTTTCGGGGGACGAACGTCGAGAACCGCTCGTTCGGCCTCACCAACTGCGCCGAACGATCCGCAGTGTTCGCGGCCCTCTCGGCCGGCTGCAGAACCTTCGAGGCCATCGCCGTGTTTGCTCTCGACTCCCGGGAGCCGGTACCCCCCTGTGGCGCCTGCCGGCAGGTGCTGAGCGAGTTCGCCGGAGGCGCTTTCCCGGTCCTTCTGGCCGGGACTCAAGGGTCCACCCGGACCACTCTGGGGGAGCTGTACCCCTTCGACTC
>JAFGFV010000525.1 GCA_016930895.1 Spirochaetales bacterium
AGATCCGGGCCCTGTCGGACATCGGACCCGGCGAGCGCATCGCTCTGCCTCAGCCCGCCTCGGTACAGCACATCCTCCTGGCCATGGCGGCGGAGGGCCAGCTGGGGGACGCCCGGCGCTTCGACCGCCAGATCGTGACCATGGCGCATCCGGACGCCATGGCCGCGCTGCTGGCCCGCGGTGACGTGGCGGCCCACTTCGCCTCGCCCCCGTACCTGGGCCGGGAGCTCGCGGATCCGGGGATCCATGTGGTGCTGACGGGCGGGGAGGCCATGGGGGAGCAGTTCACGTTCATCGTGGGCGTGGCCACGGAGGAGGTGCTGGAGCGTTCCGGTCCCGAGATCGCCGCCCTGTCTCGGGCGCTGAGTGAGGCCTCGGTCTTCCTGGCCCAGCACCCGGCCGAGGCGGCGGCCCTGCTGGCGCCGCTGTACGGCCTGCCGGTGGAGGAGATCGCCGCCGAGCTGGGTGCCCGGCCGGCGGCGGATCCGTCGACCGGGCCCACCGCGCCCCACGCCCCCGAATGCCTTCGCTTTGGGCCCGAGGTCCTGGGGCTTTCCCGCTTCGCCGAGTTCATGTACCGCCAGGGCTTCCTGAGCCGGCCCGCCGACCCGATCGAGCGGCTGCTGTGGAGCGAGCTCTCTGGCCGCGGGGCAGTCCCCGCGGGGTCGGGCGGCGACGACCCCGGAGCCGGGGCCTCGGGAGCCGGCGGCTCGGGAGCCGGGCGGCCGTGAGCGCCGGTTTGAGACGATGGGCCGGGCGCGCCGCTTGGCTGGCCGCGCTGCTGGGCGGCTGGGAAGCGGTGCGCCTCCTGGCGCGCCCGTCTCCCATGCTGTACCCCTCCCTGGGGGCCATCGTGGTCCGGCTGGGAGCCTCCCTGCTGCACGGAGAGCTCCCCGGGCAGATCGGGCTCTCCCTCGCCCTGGTGGTCGGCGGCCTCGCTCTCGGAGTCCTGCTGGCCTTCCTTGCGGCTCTGGTGGCGAGCGCTCATCCCTGGGTCGACGGTCTCCTGGGCACCCTGATCGCAATCCTGCACCCCTTGCCCGGGCTGGCCCTGCTGCCGGTCATCATTCTCTGGCTCGGCACGGGCTTCGAGGCGATCCTGTGCATCATCGTGCACTCAGTACTGTGGCCGGTGGCCACAAACCTGCGCTCGGGTTACCGGAGCCTGCCGCAGAGCTGGCGGACGGTGGGCCGCAACCTGGGTCTGCCGTCGACCGGGCGTTTCTTCCGGATCACGCTTCCCGGGACCGCGCCCTTCCTGCTCGCCGGGGCGCGCATCGGCTGGTCCCGGGCCTGGCGGGCCCTGATCAGCGCGGAGATGGTCTTCGGGGCCGTCGGGGGTCTCGGGGGCCTCGGCTGGTTCCTCTACTCCCGCCGGGTGTTCATGGACACGGCGGGACTGTTTGCCGGGATTCTGGTGGTCATCGTCCTGGGGGTAGTAGTGGAGGAGGTAGGTTTCGGGCGGCTGGAGCGGCTGACCGTCGAGCGCTGGGGGGTTTCTTCGTGAGCTCCCGGGCCGGCGCTGGCGTCTCAGGGCTGCTCGCGGCCCGCGACCTCAGCAAGAGCTATCCAACCGCGTCGGGGGAGCTGCGGGTCTTCCGGGATTTCTCCCTTGAGGTGGGCGCCGGCGAGCTTGTGGGCGTCCTGGGACCCTCGGGATGCGGCAAGTCCACGCTGCTGCGCCTGCTCTCCTCCCTCGAACCGTTCGACTCCGGACAGCTGCTGTTCGAGGGACAGCCGGCCCCCGAGCCCGGGCGGGCGCGCATTCTCCTCCTGCCCGACGAGAACCAGCTTTTCCCCTGGCTGACGGCGGCGGGGAACGTGAGCTTTGCCCTGCGGGCGAGCGGCCTGCCCTGCTCGCGCACGGAAGCCGTGCGGCTGCTCGAGCGTGTCCACCTGCGGGAGGCCGAAGACCGGTATCCTCACACCCTGTCCAGCGGGATGAGGCAGCGGGTCGTGCTGGCCCGCGGCCTGGCTGCCCGGCCGCGGATGCTCCTGATGGACGAGCCCTTTGCACGCCTGGACGCCCAGACCCGCGGCCTGCTCCAGGACCTGGTCCTGGAGCTGTGGCGCGGAAGCGGGATCGCGATCATCTTCGTCACCCACGACATCCTGGAGCTGCTCAGGGTGGCCGAACGGATCGTCGTTCTGGCCAGGGATGGCTCGATCCGGACCGACGAGCCGAACACCCTCGGCGAGCCCCGGGACATCACCAACCCGGCCTTTGCCCAAGCTTATACGCGGCTGCACTCCCTGCTCGAGATGCCCCGCGGCAGCCCCTCAGGGGCGCGGGGGAAGCACGCGGTAGATCGTGAGGCGGGCGGGAAAGCGCCCCTGGTATGCCACGATCCGCACGGCAAACACGGGCTCTGGGTAGCGGGCCAGGACCTGGCAGCGCCCGACTAGAAAGCGCTGCATCTCCAGGTAGTACGGCGCCAGGTTCCCGTAGAGGTCGTTCCAGATCGGCCGCTCCGCGTAGATTCGGTCCAGCTCGTCGGGGTAGAGAATGAACTGGATCTCGCGGGCGTCGACGTACTGGCCGAAAGACAGGCCTGCGCTCTGCAGGGCCTCCAGGTCGTTGAAGGCGTGGAGCACTCCCGGCGCGAAGGCGAACGCCGTGTTCGGCCCGGCCAGCACGGGGGCGTGCTCGGGCACGTGCGCCCGGATGCGTTCCAGGTAGCGCCGGTAGCTGACGGCCAGCCACGGGATCCCCTGGCTGGCCGTGGAAACCCCCAGGACTGCGACAATGAGGCCCGCGGCGATTAGCGCCGCAAGGGCGGGGACCCGGGCGGAAGCCCGGGCCTGGATTTGCACGGGGAGGCGGCCTTCGAGACGGCCCCCGAGGCGGTTGCCCCGACGGGCGCGGGGCTCGGCTTGGGCGAGCCGGTCCAGCACCGCCGCAGCCAGCCAGTAGCCCCCTGGGATCAGGAGCACGGCGGAGGGCTGGCTGAGCTTGCCGATCGCAACCAGGCCCAGGTTGACGCCGGCGAGCACGGCCAGGGGCTCCGCCACCCGGGGACGGGCCGAGGCCCGCGGGCCCAAGGCCCTGAGCCCAAGCAAGATCAGGCCAGCCGCCGCTGCAGCGGCGAACAACCCGAGGGTCAGGCGCAGATCCGGGAGGTAGTAGGTCCCGGCGATGCGTCGGAACAGGCGGCTGTAGAAGGCCGGGAACCGCAGGAGCTTGACCGCCAGGCTGTCGCCCACGCGGTAACGTCGGCCGAACTCGGCGTAGGCCCCGGGAAAGTCCGGGCTCAAGACACGGCTCCAGGCCACCCAGAGTAGCGCCCATAGCGCCACCACCCCGATGAGGACGAGGAGGCGGCGCAGAGCCAGGCGGCGGTCCGGGCCGGCCAGCAGGTCCACCGCGTACAGCCCGCCCACGGCCAGGGCTACGAGCAGGCTGTTGGCATGGAGCCCGATGGCCAGCCCGAGCACGGACCCTGCGAGCGCTTCCGGCCAGAGCCTCGGCAGCGGCCGGCGTTGGCGGATCAGCACGGCCGCCATCAGGGCAACCACCAGAAGGATCTCCGGGCGGGCCAAATGGGAGGACACGAACAGCTGCGGGTCGAGGGCAAGCCCCCCCACGAAAAACAGACGGGCCGCGGGGCTGCGGAGCAGCCCGCCTGCCAGCGCGACCGCAAGCAGGATGGTGGTCAGTCCGGCGGCCAGGGAAAGCAGGCGCACCGAGACAAGCGACCAGCCGGCCGCCACGAAGGGCGCCTGCAGCCCGTGGAACAGCAGGCGGATGGCGTGGGGAGAGCGGGGGGTGAGGTGGAAGAAATCCGCGGTCGCCGCTGCCGAGCGGGCCGTCAGGATTGCCCGGGTCTCGGAGGCGAGCCAGGCTTCGTCCGCGTGCATTGGGGGAAAAAACACCAGGCTCACGGCGTGCGCCGCCAGCCAGACGGTCGTGACCAGAACGGCGACCAGACGCCAGGTCCGCGGGGATTCCACGGGCCCATCATAGTCGCCCCGGGCGCGGCGGAGCAAGCCGGCGCCCGCCCGCGAGCGCGGCAAGTCGGCGCCCGCCCTCGGCGCTCGCTCTCGGCGGTGTCCCCGAGCGGTCCGCCTCAGCGGTCGCCGGAGGCGTCGATCAGGCGGTTGAGCTGTCTTCGATAGTATGCGAAGTTCTCCCAGCAGCAGTCATCCGGCACGTGGTGATCCGCGTGCGGGATGAATCCCCCCTGGGCCAGGAGTTCGGGCACCTTCTCCAGCTCCCGATCCACGTCCTCGGCGGTATGCCGGGCGGCAAAGACGCGCTTGTCCATGCCCCCAAGGAGCTGAAGCCTGGGGAAACGCGCGCGGATGCGCAGGGGATCGTTCCCCGCCTGGATCTCCAGGGGGAAGATCCCGGTGACCCCGAGGCGCTCCCAGAGCGGGATCAGCTCC
>JAFGFV010000526.1 GCA_016930895.1 Spirochaetales bacterium
GAACGTCATCGGGCTGGTGATCCTGCTGGTCCTGTTCTTCATCATCATGGTCGGCATCACCAACACCTACCGCATGATCATGTACGAGCGCACCCGGGAGATCGGCACCCTGCGCGCTCTGGGCATGCAGCGCGCGGGCGTGCGGCGGCTGTTCCTCCTGGAGGCCTTTTTCCTTTCCCTGGGCGGAGCGGGGGTGGGTCTGGCCGCGGCGGGCGCGGTCATGCTGGGCCTGAGCGGCATCGACTGGGGGCTGGAGACCCCCATGTTCCTGTTCCTGAGAAACGGGCACCTGAGCTTCCGCATTCCCGCCTGGCAGCTACTGGGGAACATCGCGCTGGTCTGCCTGCTCAGCCTGCTGGCCGCTCTGGCCCCGGCCCGCAAGGCGGCGGCCCTGGAACCGGTGCAGGCGCTGGGCCGGTACTACTGATTACGGCAGGAGTGATTGGAGAGGATATGAGACGACTGATCTGGGCGATCCTGCTGCTGGCCGCAGGGGGCCTGGCGGGGGTCGCCGCCGAGGACTTCCGCGCGGTGCTCGCGGACATCGACCGCACGGGGAGCTTCACGGACGGCGACTTTTCCTGCCTCATGACGGTGGTTTCGGAGAAGCCCGGCCAGGAGCCCAACATCCAGCAGGCCCAGGTCTTCCGACGCGACGCCGAAGAGAAGGCGGTGATCCTGATTCTCCGGCCCGAGGTTCAGAAGGGACAGGGCTACCTGCAGATCGGGGAGAGCCTGTGGTTCTACGACCCTGAGAGCCGCCAGTTCGCCCACACCGCGCTCAAGGAGAACTTCCAGGACAGCGACGCCAAGCACAGCGACTTCCGCCCGCCGGCCCTGGCGCGGGACTACCGGGTGGTGTCCGGCACCGAGGGAGAGCTGGGCAGGTACAGGGTGTACGTGCTGGAGCTGGAGGCTTCTACCGAAGAGGTCTCCTATGCGCGGCTGCGGCTGTGGGTGCGCCGGGACAACCACCTGCTGCTCAAGGCCGAGAACTACGGCCTGTCCGGGCGCCTGATGCGCACCTCCTACTACCCCTCCTATCTGCAGCTGGGGGAGAAGTACCTGGCGACCAAGATGCTGTTCGTGGATGAGCTGCGCCCCGGCGAGAAGACCCAGGTCACCCTGGCCAACGCCTCCCTGGCGCCCATCGCGGACAGCGTGTTCACCAAGGCCTACGTCGAACGGGTGAACCGGTAGGGGCGGCTACCCGGTAGGGGCGCCTACCGGGCGGGCGGCCCTCCCTCGGGGGGCTCTCCGGCAGGCGGACCCTCGCCCGGCGGCCCTCCGGCAGGCGGACCCCCGCTGCGCGCACCGCGCATGCCGAAGAGGCGGCCGATCCGCAGCAGCCCCCGAGACATGTGCGAGGCGGTGATCAGCTCCTCGTAGGCCTGAGGATCCTCTCGCTTCAGGCGCAGGTAGCGGCGGAAGGTCGGCAGCGAGGCCAGCAGGAAGGACAGGCTCACGACTACCGCGTAGACCACGTGCCAGAAGCTGCCCGAGCGCAGCCACAGCCAGGGAATGAGCAGGAAGACCCACAGGGAGCCGGCCACGAACACGTCCCGGAACACCGCCAGCCCAAGGATCATTCCAGCCGCGGGCGCCACGATCACGGCCAGCCAGTCCACCACCAGGAGCCCGCCCAGGGTGGAAGACAGGCCGGCGCCTCCCTTGAACCTGTGGAATACCGGCCAGTTGTGGCCCACCACGCCGAAGGCCGCAGCGGCCAGGAAGTAGGGCAGCTCCGGGTACAACAGCCGAAACGCCAGGGAGGGCAGAAAGACCTTCAGCAGGTCGAGAAGGCTCGTCAGCAGGCCGAAGCGCGCGCCCAGCCGGTGCGCGACGTTCGTACCTCCGGCCAGATCGAAACGAAACCGCCGCTGGCTCTCGCCGACCACGACCTCGCTCCCCGAGAGGTCCTCCCCGGGCGCCACGATCCGCCCGATCACCCTGGCGAAGGAAACCGAACCGCACACGTAGCCCGCGACCGCGGCCCCGACCAGCAGGTGCCACTGCAACTCCATATGCCCACCCCCTGTTCCTGCACTGTAGCCTCGGCCGGGCCGGGGCGCAACTGGACGGGGCGGATGCCTGCCCGCGGGGCGGGATGGACCGCTCACCAGCGGGGGCTGTCGTCCGTTCCGACCCAGGTCCCGGGCCAGCTTGAGTCTCGGCCCCGAATCGAGGTATCGTGGCGGTGGGCAGCGATGAGCGACAGCGAGCGGGGCCACGGCACCTGGATCGGCGTTTCTCTCCCCCGTAGGGACGCTGCGGAGAAGCTCCACGGGCGGGCACGCTACTGCGACGACTACCGCCCTCCGGGGCTGCTGCATGCGGCGCTGGTCACGAGCCCCCATGCCCACGCCCGCATTCGCCGAATCGAAACGGGGCCGGCGCTCGCCCTGCCGGGGGTGCGCGGCGTGTTCTGCGGCGGGGATTTTCCGGTGAGAATCGGCATCTACCTGGGAGACAGGCCTCCCCTGGCCCGCGAGGTGGTGCGGCACTTCGGGGAGCCGGTCGCTGCGGTCGTGGCCGACAGCGAGGCAGTCGCCCGCGAGGCAGCCTTCCGGGTGGAGGTCGACTACGAGCCTCTGCCCGCGGTGGACAGCGTCGCCGAGGCCCTGAAGCCCGGAGCGCCCCTGGTCCATCCGGACATGGCGGCGTACGACCACATCCAGGCCATTCTTCCGGAGCCGGGCAGCAACGTGGCCCACCGGACCCGGATCCGCAAAGGCGATCCAGCCGCGGGCTTCCGGCAGGCCGACACGGTCGTGGAGAACACCTTCCGCTTTCCCTCCGGGGATCATGCGGCCATGGAGCCCAGGGCCGCGTTCGCGGAGATCCTGCCCGATGGGCGGGTCCTGGTCCGTTCCTCCACCCAGAGTCCCTTCGTGGTTCGCGCTCTCCTGGCCCGCCATTTCTCGATCCCGGTGGGCAGGATCACGGTCGTGGCCCCGGCCGTCGGGGGCGGGTTCGGGGGCAAGGCGGGAATCCAGCTGGAGGCCCTGGCCTACCTCCTGTCCCGCCGGTTGGCTGGAAGGCCCGTGCGCCTGGCCAACTCCCGGGAAGAGGACATGGCAGCCTCTCCGGGCCGTCCGGGGCTGGAAGCCCACGTCAAGCTGGGGGCCGCCCGGGACGGGCGGTTCACCGCCGCGGAGATCCTGTTTCTCTTCGACACCGGTGGGTATGCCGACTACGCCGTCAACGTGAGCCGCGCGGCCGGCTACGCCTGCACCGGACCGTATCGCATCCCGAACGTCCACGCCGACTCCGCGTGCGTGTACACCAACCGGCCCTTCGCCACCGCATATCGCGGCTTCGGACATATCGAGCTCGCCTTTGCCATGGAGCGGGCGGTAGACCTGCTGGCCGACGCCATGGGCACGGATCCGGTGCGCCTGCGCCTGATCAACGCGGTCCTGCCGGGGGATACCACGCCGAGCCGGCAGGTTCTCGACGGCAGCACGGGCAACCTGCCCGCCTGCATCAAGCGGGTGGCCGAGCGGCTGGAGTGGGAGGAAGGGGCGCGCATCCAGCAGCCCGACGGCACGGTGCGGGCCAAGAGCGTGAGCTGTTTCTGGAAGGCCCCCGCGGTCCCGCCCAACGCCGACGCCGGGGCCATCCTGAGCTTCAACGACGACGGAAGCGTGAACCTGATCACCGGCGTCGTCGAGATCGGGGAAGCGGCCCAGACCGGTCTGGCGCAGATCGTGGCCGAGCGGCTGGGCTTGGCTCCGGAGAAGGTCCACGTGGTGCGGGAAGTGATGACCGACCGCAGCCCCCACGACTGGACCACGGCGGCCAGCCGCTCTCTGTTCATGGCCGGGCGCGCCGCCCTGGATGCGTGCGACGATGCCGCGGCCCGGATCCGCGAACTCGCCGCCGAGGTCCTCGGCTGCTCCGCCGGCGAGCTGGAGGTTGCCGCCGGACGGGTGTTCCTGCGCGATGACCCCCAGCGGGGCCTGGAGCTCTCCGAGGTGGCGCTGGGGTACAGCTATCCCGACGGGCGTTCCATCGGCGGACCGGTGATCGGGACGGGCCGGTACATCGCCCACAACCTTACCGGTATCGATCCGCAGACCGGCGAGGGCCGCCCGGGGCTGGAGTGGACCCTGGGGGCCGAGGGGGTGGAGGTGGAGCTGTCCCCCCGGGAGGGAGCCTACCGGGTCCTGCGGGCGGCCTGCTGCATGGACGTGGGACGGGTGATCAATCCAGGGCTAGCGCGCGGGCAGGTGGTGGGAGCCATGGCCATGGCCCTGGGGTTCGCGGCCAGCGAGGCCTTCGCCTTCGACGCCCGGGGGCGGCTTCTCAATGGGTCCCTGCGGAACTTCAAGATTCCCCGCTTCGGGGATCACCCCCGCTACTTCGTGGACTTCCTGGAAACCCCTCAAGCCGACGGCCCGTACGGCGCCCGGGGCCTGGGGGAGCAGGGGGTCCTCGGCATTCCGAGCGCCCTGGCGGGGGCCCTCTCCCGGGCGGCGGGGGTGCAGCTGAACCAGCTGCCCCTGACCCGGGAGGCGGTCTGGCGGGCCCTCCGGGAAGGGCAGGAGGCGGACCATGATCCCGGGAACGGTTGAGATCCTCAGGCCCGACTCCCTGGAGGAGGCCGCGGCGGCTTTCGCGGAGGCGCGTGCCGGGGGACGCGATCCCCATTTCTACGCCGGGGGTACCGAGATCCTGTCCATGGCCCGCCGGGGTCAGATCCAGCCGGAGGTCCTGATCGATCTCAAGGGCATTCCCCAGTGCCGCGAGCTCGGTCCGGAGGGGGGTGAGCTGGTGTTCGGGTCGGCGCTGTGCCTGAACGAGATCGTCGAGGCCGGGCACTTTCCCCTGCTCTGTTCCGCCGCCGGCCGGGTGGCGGACCACACGGTGCGCAACCGCCTGAGCCTCGGGGGAAACATCGCCGGCCGCCTGCCCTACCGCGAGACCGTCCTGGCTCTCCTGGTCGCAGAGGCTGAGGCCGAGCTGTACGGCCCGGAGGGACTCCGCAGGGTCCCCCTGCTCCAGGGGTTTTCACGCCAGCTCAAGCTCGCCCCGGGGCAGTTCCTGGTCCGGGTACGGGTACCCGCCGAGGCCGCAGCGGCCCGGTGGTTCCACGGCCGCCGCGAGCGGGGAACCCGGGTGGATTACCCCCTGGTCACGGTGTGCCTGCTCGCCGGGCCGACGGGCCCGAGATTGGCCGTCGCAGGGGCCTGCGGGTATCCGCTCCGGCCGCATGAGCTCGAGGGCGCCCTGCGGGACCCCGCGGACCAACCGGACGCTCTTGCCCGGGCCGTAGGGTCCGGCCTGCGCGAACGGATCAAGGGGGATTTCCGGGCCTCCGCCGAATATCGGGCCTTCCTGCTGGAGAGCCTGCTGCGGGAAGGATTGGAGCGGCTCCGGCGCGGACCGGGCCCCGGGAACACCAGGCGGAGGGTCAGATGAAACGCTACCGCGGGGATGTGCGGATCGTTGTGCGCGTAAACGGCGAAGAGCGCAGCGTCCTGGTGGGGGCGGGGGAAACTCTCCTGGAGCTCCTGCGGGAGCACCTCGGCCTGATGGGGGCCAAGCAAGGGTGCGGCAACGGGGACTGCGGCGCATGCACCGTGTTGCTGGAGGGCCGGCCGGTCAAGTCGTGTCTCGTGCCCGCGGTGGAAGCCGATGGGGCCACGGTCCTGACCGTAGAGGGCCTGCCGGCAGAGGAGCTGCGCCGGGCGTTTCTGGAGGAAGGGGGCTTTCAGTGCGGCTTCTGCACCGCCGGCTTCCTGGTGAACGCCTACGCGCTTCTGGAAGCCCACCCCGATCCCTCCGAGGAGCAGATGCGCCTCTGGCTGGAGTCGAACCTGTGCCGCTGCACGGGGTACGAGGGCATCGAGCGCGCGGTCAGGTCGGCCGCCAGGGCA
>JAFGFV010000527.1 GCA_016930895.1 Spirochaetales bacterium
CGTGCTGACCAGGGTGTCCACCAGGCGGCGGTAGATCCGGGGCTGACCGCGATGGCGGGCCAGGAGTCCCAGGATCTTGCCGACCTTTTCCCGTTTCTCCGCCTTCCAGATCTCCAGGACTTCCCGGTCCACGAGCTGGTAGCGGGCGTTGATGGCGGCGTCGCTCAGCGACGGGTTTTGGAGCTGGCTCAGGAAGGCGACCTCGTCGAGGCGGTCGGCCAGCCTTCGCTGCTCCGCCGCCGGGAGCGGGAAGCGCTGCAGGGCGAACAGGGAAGCGCGCAGGAGCTCCTGTTTGGCCTCGGTTTCGGCGTGGGACTTGTACACCCGCAGCAGGGCTGCGGTGCGCTCGTCGTCGGTGGCCCGCTCGGGGAGGTACCATTTCAGGGCCCGCTCGAGGCTCGACACGAAGGTCTCCGGCAACCCCTTTTCCCGCTCCGCCTGCCGGCGGAAGTAGTGGGAGAGGAGCTCCTGGAAGGAGGCCGGGCGGGTGAGCTCCTGCGGGCTGACGGGGGTGCCGGCGAACAGCCGCTCGACGTCGGCGTACGCCTCCACGGCCCCGGCGATCAGAGTGCTGAAGGCAGGCTGCAGCCGGCGGTCCGCTACCGCCAGGGCCAACATCTTGTCGAGGGCGGCCCGGCCGGGCTGGTCGTGGTCGTAGCCCAGGAAGTGGGAGAAGTACTCCTGCTCGAGGACGGTCCACTGCTCTTGGAGCTCGTTCGGCTCGTCCCGGCCGGGCGATGCGGTTTCCTCCGCCGGCCCAGAAGCCCCTGCAGCCCGGGCGGGTGCCCCCGAACACAGAGCGTGGTCCTCCGTCGGTTCCGTTGACTCCATCACCAGGAGGGGCTGGCCCGCGGCGACCTGCTCTCCGGGGCGCACCCGGAGCTCCCGGATCCTGCCGGCTTCCGGAGCGGCCACCACCATCTCCATCTTCATGGCTTCCAGGACCGCCAGGACCTCGCCCTTTTCCACGCTCTGGGTCTCCCGGACCGGGAGGGACAGGACCAGCGCAGGTGAGGGTGCCCTGACCGTGCCCCCGGTGTCCAGCTCCACCTCGTACGGGATGCCGTCGACCTCCACCAGTAGCCGGTCACCGCGCTCGACGCTCTGGATGACGTGGCGCGCGTTCCCGGCTGTGAGCAGGGCCTCCTGCTCCCGGGGCAGATAGGACACGGCCTGGAGGGAATCGCCGGCCTTGAGATGGTAGCGATGGATCCCGACCGCCTGCACCAGGAAACGGTGGTGCCGGCCCAGGGCCTTCAAGGTCACTTCGCGACCTCGCCCCGGCGTGATGGTGCGCGGATAGCCGCCGGCGGCCAGCTGCTGCTGGAAGTTGGCCAGCTCCTCTCGGGAGCCCTTGAGGTACTGTTCGACCGCGGCTGCGCCCAGGGCCGCGGTCCAGCGGCTGCGGCTGATCAGATCGGTGCCCCGAGCCAGGAGCTCCTCGACGTAGCGGGTGTGAACACCGCCCCGCTGGACCTCCGGCTGGCGCAGCAGCTCGATCAGAAACGCCCGGTTGCTCGTGCCTCCCCGAATCTTGAGGCGCATTTCCCGCAGCGCCCGCTGGAGGCGGGCGATAGCCATGGGGCGGTTGGGCGCGAAGGCGATGATCTTGGCGATCATGGAGTCGAACTCCGGCAGGATGTCGCTGCCCTGCTCCACTCCGGAATCCACCCGGATCCCGGGGCCCGACGGCATGGACAGACGGACCACTCGCCCGGGAGCGGGCGCGAACCCCCTCTCGGGGTCCTCCGCGTTCAGGCGAACCTCGAGGGCCACGCCCTGGCACCGCGGGGACTCCGCCGAAATCCTGCGCCCCATGGCGACCTGGATCTGCCCCTGGACCAGGTCGACGCCGTAGGCCTGCTCGGTGATGGGGTGCTCCACCTGCAGCCGGGTGTTCACCTCCATGAAGTAGTAGCGCCCGGCCTTCCCGCCGGCCGGGTTTTCGTACAGGAACTCCACGGTTCCGGCGCTCTCGTAGCCCGCGGCCCGGGCCAGGGCAACCGCGGAAGCCTCGATCGCGCGGAGGAGCTTCTCGCCGAGGCCTGCCGGCGGGGTCTCTTCGATGATCTTCTGGTTGCGCCGCTGCAGCGAGCAGTCGCGCAGCCCGTAGCTCTGGACTGTGCCGAAGCGATCCGCCAGGACCTGCACTTCCAGGTGCCGGCCCTGTTCCACCAGCCGTTCGATGAACACCCGGTCGCTCCCCGCCACGCGCAGCGACTCCTCCCGGGCCGAGGCAAAGGCACTCTCCAGCTCCTCCAGGCTGTGGACGGCGCGGATGCCTCGCCCGCCGCCGGCGCTCGCCGCCTTGACAATGCAGGGAAGCCCCAGCCTGTCGACCACCTCTCGCGCTTCGGCCGGCGAAGCCACGGGGGTGCGGCTCCAGGGCACGACCGGCACCCCGGCGGATTCCGCCAGCGTCTTGGCCGCGATCTTGTCGCCCAGCAGGGCCATGGCCGCGGAGGAAGGTCCCAGGAACACCAGCCCCCGCTCCTCGAGCATCTCGACGAAGCTGGTGTCTTCGGAGAGGAAGCCCCAGCCCGCCCAGGCGGCGGTGCAGCGCGCGGCACCGAGGGCCTCGAGAAGGAGCTCGCGATCGAGGTACGAGGGCCGTCCGCCGGGAGCGGGCGGGGACAGGGGGAAGGCCTCGTCGGCCTGCCGGACGAAGGGGGAGTCTTGGTCCGCAGGGACGTAGAACCCCACCGAGGTCAGGCGGGTTGCATACAGGGCGTTGTGCTCGTTGACAGCCCGGACGAAGCGCAGCGCCGCTTCCCCGCGGTTGACGATTCCGATGCGCGCCGAAGGGCTCAGTACCGGCCGGGTCATCGCTCGCGACCTCCGCGGGAAGGCTACCAGACTAGCGGGCCGCGTGGAAAGGGGAGCCTTCCCCTACTCGCCCAGGTAGCGGCAGGCGAGCCCCCTTCGAGCTCCGCCCGGGCCAGGTCGTGCAGAGGGCTGTCGGCGCGGAAGGCGTAGACCCAGAGGTTGACGCCCCAGAGGTACACGTGTTTTCTGCCGAGGGTCCCCACCGAGGCTGACGACAGCCGCGGGCCTCGCGGGTGTGCCGGGCGCACCCAAAAAAACGGCGGCCTCCCACCCGGGGGGCCGCCTCGTGTTGCCTCGTCGGCAATTGCCTGCGGAAGGCGCATCGCGGGAGAGCTCCCGGACCGCGCCCGTTGCCGTCAGTCCTCGTACATGATGTCGCCGAA
>JAFGFV010000528.1 GCA_016930895.1 Spirochaetales bacterium
ACGATCACCACGTCGTCGATCCGGATCGGCTGGGTGAAGGCCACCTGGAGACCCGCAAAGAGCAGGGCAATCGAACGCTGGGAAGCGAAGCCCAGCACCACCCCGATGATCCCGGCGGAGGCCAGGATGGTCGTTCCGAGCTGCCGGACTTTCTCGAAGTTGAGCAGGGCCAAGGCCACGGCCAGCACCAAAACGATCACCGCGAACACCTTTCGGAACACCTGCACCTGGGTCAGAATCTTGCGGGCCTGCAGGTTGTCCTTGTCCTCTACGCTGTAGCGGAAGCTCAGGTAGTCCTCGAGCACCTCGGCGGACCGGATCAGCAGCCAGGCCACTGACAGGATCAGCAGGACGCTGGTGCTCTGCCGGGCTAGCTCGCCCAGCTTGTCCGGCAGCGGGGCAAAGGGAAGGGCGATCATGACCGCGATCACCGGGAGGGCGAGCCGCAGGGGCCGCTTGGAATGCCGGGCAAAGGAGCCGATGATCACCTCCTGCCGCCGGCGCGACAACAGCTTCAGGAGGAGCCTGAGAACGAAATAGACGACGAATCCGGCAGCGACCGCCCCGGCGATCGCGACACCGCTGATCGCCAGCTCGCGCCATTCCCCTGCGAGATCACTCCAGTTCATTGAGAAACCTCCTCTTTCCTCTATAGATACGCAGGATTGTCCGCTTTGGCCAGCGCTTCCGGCCCCGAGGGTGCAGAAGCGTGGCCTCCGGGATGATGTTCTCGCCGATGCACGACAGGCTTGCTTGGAGGCCTGGATGGGCAGGTCCGCTGAATCTCGGGCGCCCGCTGGACAACGGCCGCCGGAGGTCGCCGAACAGCTTGACACTGGTAAGTGCTTTCCGTAGACTATTTGTATACGCACAGTTGCCATCGTTTTGTGGTTGCCGTCTGTTGTGGGTTCTGAAGGAGGATTCGCCCCGCAGCGCACAGGAAGTTGAGACCGTAGCCGACGATCGTGCTTCCGAAGGGTTCTGCAATTCAGTGACTGGAGCGTCGTTCTCCGCAACCGAAATGGTAGCAACTAAGAGACCGACCCCCCAGCTCAAATCCCCAGTCGTACAACCCGTAGCCCGCAAAGTATCCTTTTCGATTCGTCCCCTCCGACCCACTCTCCCGCTGGGCCAGTTCAGCTACCTACTCGACATCTACTAGAGCCCGGGGGCCGACCACTCGACCCCACAGCGGCATGTCATTCACCACCGTGCATGAGGGATCGACCGAATCCAACACCGATACCTGAAGGAGGTACAAATCATGAAGAAGCTGTTGATCATGCTCTTGATGCTCAGCCTGGCGGGCCTAGCCTTCGCCGGGGGAGCCAAAGAAGAGCCTGTTGAGACCGTACAGGAGGCGGCCGAGGAGGCCGTCGAAGCGTTTACCGAGGAAGCCCCCGGCACCGGTGTGCCCTACAGGCCGCCGATCGATATCGGCACCAAGAATTTCACCGAGCAGTTCGTAGTAGGCAACCTGATGTCCCTGCTGCTCGAGGATCGGGGCTTCGACGTGAAGCTCAATACCGGCATGTCGAGCACGATAATGAGGGAGGCCATGGAAAACGGCAGCCTGGATCTGTGCATGGAGTACACCGGAACCATGTGGCTGAGCCATACGGGCCACGAGTTCAAGGGCGCGAGCCCCCAGGAGATGTACGAGCAGGTCCAGGAGAGCGATGCGGAGCGCGGCCTGGTGTGGCTGGACCCGGTCTGGTGCAACAACACCTATGCCATCGCCGTCACACGGGAGTTCTCTGAAGAATTCGGAGTGAAATCCATGTCGGATTTCGCGGAATACGTGCGCGAGCAAGAGGGTGACGTCCCTATTGCGAGCACCTTCGAGTTCTACTCCCGTCCCGACGGGATTCTGGGCATGCAGATGCACTACGGGTTCGCCTTCAAGCCGAACGCCATCACCACCGTCCTACCCGGCCTGACCTTCGAGCCGCTGATCAACGGCCGGGTCGAAGCCACGACGGTCTTCGGCACCGATCCGGCCATCGTAGCGAACGACTGGGTGGTGCTGGAGGACGACAAGAACTTCTGGCCGCCCTACGATCTGGCCTCATACGTCCGCAAGGAAGTGCTGGACGCGAACCCCGGCCTGGAGGATGCCCTCCTGGAGCTGGTCAACGCGTTCCCGCAGGAACCCGCTGCAGCCCGGCGGGAAATGACCGAGCTCAACGCCAGGGTGGACGTCGACATGATGGAGCCCGAAGAAGCCGCCGAAGAGTGGCTCAAGGAGCGGGGGCTGCTGTAGCCCCCCGGGCTCCTGTAGACCGGACGGAGGCATCGAGTGCGCAGGGAGGCGGCGCGGGGGCGGCCTTTCGATCCCTCGGCCGGCGCCGTAGCCGCCCTATCCCTGCAGCCCCGCGGGAGGATACGCCATGTGGGTGCAAGCCTGGAACTATTTCCTCAAGCACGGCGACAAGATTCTCGACTGGACCCTCCAGCATCTGTACATCGTCCTGGTAGCCAATGCCTGCGCGGTAGTCATTGGGGTGCTGGTCGGCATCCTCATCGCCGGCAAGGGACGGGAGCGGCTGGCCGACACGGTGCTGTATCTGGCCAGCATCATGATGACCGTCCCCTCCCTCGCCCTGTACGGAATCC
>JAFGFV010000529.1 GCA_016930895.1 Spirochaetales bacterium
CCGCCTGACCGACTGCTCGACCCGGGCCTTGAACCCGGGATCCTGCGCCAGGGTCCGCCGCAGCAGCTCCCAGGTCTGCTCCTGCACCCTGGGAGTGTGGGAGACCAGGATCATGTCGTTGCCGGCCATGAGCGCCTCGAGGCTGGCCTGGGCCGTGGTGACCCCGCCGCTCAGGGCTCCGTTCATCTCCATGTCGTCGGTGACCAGCACCCCTTCGAAGCCCATGCGCTGGCGCAGCAGCTCCTCGATCAGCAGGGGGGAGCGGGAGGAAGGGGTCAGGTCTCCGAGGATTTCGGGGTAGGCGAGGTGCCCGCTCATGATGGCCGGAATGCCTTCGCTGATCAGGATGCGGTACGGGAGGAGCTCCCGCTTCCACAGCTCGTCCATGGTCAGGTGCACCACCGGCAGCGCCCCGTGCGAGTCCTTGTCAGCCTGTCCGTGTCCCGGGAAGTGCTTGGCCGTGGCAATCACCCCGCTGCGCGACAGCCCCTGGTAGTAGGCCAGGGCCAGCGTGGCGGTGGACGAGGGGTCCGACGAGAAGGCGCGGGGCCCGATCACCGTCGCGGAGGGGTTGGTGTACACGTCGATGGTCGGGGCAAAGTTCATGTTGATCCCGAGCGCCCGGAGCTCCAACCCGATGTAGTACCCCGTGAGCAGCGCGTCCTGGGGCAGGCCGGCGGCCCCCAGGGCGATATTGCCGGGAGTGACGGAGGTCTCGCCCTTGATGTGCCGCACCCAGCCGCCCTCCTGGTCCGTCGAGACGAGGAGCGGGATCCCGAGGCGGGTTCCGGCCGCGGCCCGCTGGAGCGTGCGAATGCTCTCTGCGAGCCGGGACAGGGTGTCGACGTTGCGGCTGAAGATCTTGACCCCCCCGAGATTCCGCTGCGCCACCCAGCGCAGGACCTCCGGGGAAGGGCGGTGCCCGACGTAGCCGACCATGAACACCTGTCCCAGCAGCTCGTCGTCGCTCATGCTCGCGATGAGCTCGTCCACGACGGCCTGCCGGGGGCGGTCGGACCAGAAGCCCTGGACCCCGGCCCGGGTCTCCGCTTTCGCGTCGCCGGGCTGGAAGAGGAGGAGGGCGATCCCCAGCAGGGCGGCAGGCCCCGCCCCGCGCCGGAAGGCTGCACGGCGGCGGGCAGCGCCGGCGGTCAGTACTTGAGGTTCCATTCGTCCCGTCCGTAGCGCTCGCGCAGCAACTCCTGGGCCCGGCGCTCTTCCTCCCGGGAAAGGCGGTCCTCCTCGAGGCAGAGCCCGAGCTCCTGCAGACCTGCGATGAACCCCCGCGCGAAGCCCTCCCGCGCCGTCTCGAAGGAAACCCGGGTGCCCAGCTCGTCGCTCAGGGAGGCCGGAGTGTCGCCGGAGGAACGGGACTGCTCCGCCGGGCCGTCCGCGGAACCGTCCGAGGGGCCGTCCGCCGGGTCCGCGCCGGGGCCCGTGTCCATGAGCAGGGCAATCCGCCGGTAGGAAGCGCTCAGCGGAATCGCCCCGTGCTGAAGCGAACCGGAACGGTTCAGGATCTGGGCGCTGCCGATGAGCTTGCGGGCGGAGAGCGTGGCGATCTCGTATTCGCCGGTGGAGCGAAAGCAGTCCGGGTTGTGCATGCTGCCTATCCGGGCATGGCTGGAGCGTGCGCGCACGCCGACCTCTTCGAGGCCGCGCAGAAGAAGCCCGGCGATGAAGCGGTACACCTCCCGCTTGCCGAAGGGCTCGATGTGGCTTCGACCGAGGACCACCGCGTAGGTCAGCTCGTCGTCGTGAAGGACCGCCTGTCCGCCCGTGGGCCGGCGAACCAGGTGGACGCCTTCCCGGGCCAGCACTTGGGGATCGACGCGCCCCCGGACGCGCTGGAAGCGCCCGACCGACAGGGTAGGGGGAGAGAAGCCGTACAGGCGAACTACGGGCACCCCCTCCGCCACCCCCTCGAGGAGCGCCTCGTCGACGGCCATGTTCCAGCGGCCGTCCCCTGGCTCGTGAAGGAGCAGGCGGGCGTGGCCCGCCCCGCGCAGCTTCACTCGTAGGCCTCCCCCTTGAGCTCGTCGATGTACTCCGCGGCCGCGTGGGCCGCTATCGCCCCATCTGCCGCCGCGACCACCAGCTGCCGGAACGGAGAGGTCCGCACGTCCCCGATCGCGAATAGCCCCTGCACGGAGGTTTGCATGTCTTGGTTCGTGAGCACGTAGCCCCCTTCGTCGAACTCCACGCCCAGCTCCTGCACCAGGGCGGTCTGGGGAATCGAGCCGACGAAGATGAACACGGCATCGACCTTCTCGTTGTAGGTCTTGCCGCTCTGGTTGTCCAGCAGCGTCGCCTCCTCCACCTTCTGGCTGCCGAGTATCTGCTTGACCTCGTGGTTGAAGCGAACTTCGATGTGGGGATTCTTGAGGACCCGTTCGGCCAGAGAGCGCTGGGCGCGGAAGCGGTCCCGGCGGTGGACCATGAGGAGGTCCTCGGTCAGGTGAGCCAGGAACTGCGCCTCGTCGCAGGCCGCGTCCCCGCCGCCGACCACGAGCATCCGCTTGCCCTTGAAGAACGGCCCGTCGCAGTTGGCGCAGTAGGACACCCCTCGGCCGGAGAACTCCTTCTCTCCCGGGATGTCCAGGGTCTTGTGCTTGGCTCCCGTGGCCAGAACCACGACGAAGGAACTGATCGAACCGTTGTCCGTCTCCAGGTGAAACAGCGCCCCATCCTTACGAAGGGCGTGCACCCCCGCCATCTGGATTTCCGCGCCGAAGCGCACGGCCTGGTCCTCGAAGCGCTGGCTGAGCTCCAGCCCGGGCAGCGGCTCGGGAAAGCCGGGGTAGTTTTCCAGGTTATCGATGAGCATGAACTGCCCTCCGGTCCCGAGCTCTTCGAACACGGTAACGGACAAGTTGGAACGCGCGGCGTACTGAGCGGCTGACATTCCCGCTGCTCCCGCGCCGATGATGACCACGTCTCGGTCGGGCTTCATGGTTTCCTCCGGTGTATCACGGTTGATTGCATCTAAGAATACCAATAAATTGACAAACATGGAACAAG
>JAFGFV010000530.1 GCA_016930895.1 Spirochaetales bacterium
CCTTGGGTGTTGATGGGTTCGAGAAAGCCTTCTCTTCCTCGAAGTCAATCTGCACCGAGAGGCCGCTGAGGGGCGATGTGGCGGGAGCGATGGAGCGCAACGCGCTCAGGCTCTTTTCCATTTCCAATCTCTTAAATTAGCGCGAATTCTTATGCTAATATAACAAGAATTGCAAGGGGGTCGTTACCGAATTTTGAAAGATTTCTTGGAGCGTCCATGATTCGTATCCGGCGCGTGTACAGCAGCGCGCTGCCCTCCGATCGGGACCAGATCGCGCAGGTCAGGGAGCTGTTCCGGCGGAACTTCGCCGCGGTGGCGGAGTACGCCGAAAAGATCCAGGACATGCTCGACCGTCCCTTCCACTACGGATATCGGACGATACTGCTGGTTTCCTTAAGCGCGAACCACAGGGTCAGCGGATTCTCCCTGGTCCTGCACTTCCCGGAGATCAACAGCTCCCTTCTGGACTTCATCGCCACCGACCCTGCGATCAAGGGCGGAGGCCTGGGCAGCGCCCTCTACGAGGCCACGCGCGAAACGGCGCAGCAGCTGGGTTCCAAGGGGATGTACATGGAGGCACTCCCGGACGATCCGGGGGTGGTCAAGGACCCGGCCGTCCTGAGGGAGAACCGCCGGCGCCTCAAGTTCTACGAGTACTACGCCGTGTACCCGATCGTGGGCACCGCCTACGAAACTCCCGTCGGGGACAGCCCTGCCCCCGTTCTGCTCTTCGACGGCCTGGGCCGCCGGCAGCCCCTGGGCCGCGCGGAATGCCGGGCCGCCGTGCGCCTGATCCTGGAGCGCAAGTACAGTCACCTGGTCGGCCCGGAGTACATCCGCAGGGTGGTGGCTTCGATCGTCGAGGACCCGGTGCGCTTCCGCGAACCCCGCTACGTCAAGACCGAGCCGCACCCGCAGATCATGGACGGCCGGCTCATCCGGTCCATGGCCCTGGTCAGCTCGACCGTGCACCGCATCCACCATGTTCGGGAGCGGGGCTACGTGGAGCGCCCGGCGCGGGTGGAGGTCCTGCGGGAGGTACTCCTGGCCACGCGCCACTTCGACGCGGTGGAGCCCAGGCCCCACGGCGGCAGGTTCCTGCGGGAGGTGCATGACCCGGACTTTGTCCAGTACCTCAAGACCGTGTGCGAGCAGCTGGCCCCGAGCCGACCGGTGTACCCCTACGTGTTCCCGGTGCGGCGACCCGAGCGCAAGCCCCAGGAGCTGGCTGTGCGGGCGGGGTACTACTGCATCGACACCTTCACCCCCCTGGACCAGAATGCCTACCGGGCCGCGCGCGCCGCGGTGGACGTGGCCTTGAGCGCCGCCGACGAAGTGCTGGAGGGCCGCCCCGTGGCCTACGCCGTGTGCCGGCCGCCCGGGCACCACGCGGGGCGCCGGGTGTTCGGGGGCTTCTGCTACTTCAACAACGCCGCGGTGGCGGCCCAGCGCATCTCCCAGGAAGGGAGGGTCGCCATCCTGGACATCGACTTTCATCACGGCAACGGCACCCAGGACATCTTCTGGAACCGCGCGGATGTGCTGACCGTGTCCATACACGGGCATCCCAACTTCGCCTACCCCTACTTCTCCGGCTTCGCGGACGAGGTGGGGGAAGGCTTCGGCCGCGGGACCAACCGCAACTTCCCGCTTCCGGAGAACGCCGGCGAGGAGCGCTACCTCCAGACCCTGGAGCGCGCCCTGGAGCTGGTCGAGCGCTTCAAACCCCTGGTGCTGGTCGTTTGCCTGGGTTACGACACCATGGCCGGGGACCCCACCGGTTCCTTCGGCTTGCGGGCGCAGAGCCTCGAAGCCATCGGGCGCCGCCTGGCGGCCCCCGGAAGACCCCTGCTCGTGGTGCAGGAGGGGGGCTATTCGCTTCGGAATCTGCGCCGCGGCTCGGCGGCCCTATTTCGAGGAGTCACCGGGGAACTGCTGGCCAAGGACCGGAAGAAGCCCCCTCGGCCGCCGGCCGGAGGGGAAGAGAACTGGAAAAGACCCCAGGACAAAGGTACATTCCTGGTTGACCGCAACAGCGCAAGGAGGCCAAGCCCATGAAGCGTAGCTTCGACTTCAATCTGGATGCCCGCAAGTTCTTCGGCCTGTTCATCGGTTTTTGGATCCCGTACATCATTCTGCAGGGAATCTCGAGCAGCCAAAGCTCGAAGATGCAGGAGGGGGCAGCCGCGGGCGGGGGGGCGGTGGCGCTCTCCCTGCTGGCCAGCCTGGGGGTCTTCCTCCTGGTGGTGCTGTTCCAGATCCCGTTCATGCGTCGCCTGGTACCGGCGACGAGCTTCGACGGTAGCCCCTTCGGCTTCGCCGGCTCGGTGGGGCGCTACTTCGGCCTCAACGTGCTGGGGATCTTCCTGAGCGTCATCACCGCCGGGATCTACTACCCCTGGTACATGACGCGCATCACCCGCTATCTGGCTGGAGAGACGTCGTATCAGGGGGCCCCGCTCCGCTTCGAAGGCAAGGGAGGAAAGTTGTTCGTGATCCTCCTCCTGAGCCTGATGGTCCCCATCGCGGCGGTCGGGGCGTACGCGGGGGTGACCAGCGCGCGCTGGGGCGGGCTGCCCTCCGCGGGCTACAACCTCGGCCTGATCCTGCTCTTCGTGCTCATGGGGTTGATCTTCCTGGGCTTCGTGAGCGCCGCCGTGTACCTGGTGTACCGCTGGCTGTTCACCAACCTCAAGTACCAGGAGCACGCCTTGCGCTGGGAGACGGAGTTCTGGGGCTCCACCGCCTACATCTGGGGCCAGGTCCTCCTGACGGTCGTCACCGCCGGCATCTATGGGCCGGCAGCCTATGT
This sequence comes from Spirochaetales bacterium, assembly GCA_016930895.1. The sequence goes on from JAFGFV010000530.1 coordinate 2,813, forward strand.
CCGCCTGTACCGCTACTTCGTGAGCCGCACGGTTGTGGAGAAGGACGGCGGGCGCTTCGGCGCCCTCGCCTTCGAGGGCGCGGTCGGCAAGGGCTTCGGTCTCATGTGGGGGCAAGGCCTGCTGTGCCTGATCACGGTCGGCATCTACATCCCCTGGGCCCTGGCCAGGGTCGGCAAGTGGTACCTGTCCAACACGAGCTTCGCGGAGGGCGCGTAGCGGCGTAGCGGGGGCTTAGGCGCCCCCTGGGGCCGTCGACGACGAGTGCGGCGGCCCCGGCAGGCCCGGCAACCGCGGCAGGCTATTCGGCGGCGAAGGGAATCACCAGCTCCTTCCGTTCGACCTCCAGGCGCCGGGTGCACACCCCGGCGGCGGCGAACATCCGTTTGGAGGCCCGCACCGCGTCGGTGTCCTGGTACTTGTCCGAGAGGTACACCACCTCGGTGATCCCGGCCTGAATGATCACCTTGGCGCATTCGTTGCAGGGGAACAGGGCCACGTACAGGCGGCAGTCGTACAGGTCCGCGCTGATCTTGTTGATCACGGCGTTCAGCTCTGCGTGGCAGATGTAGGGGTACTTGGTGTTGAGGAGCTCCCCTTCCCGCTCCCACGGGAACTCGTCGTCCGAGCAGCCGCTGGGAAAGCCATTGTACCCCACCCCGACGATCTTGTTCTTCGGGTTCACGATGCAGGCCCCGACCTGGGTGTTCGGGTCCTTGCTGCGCTGGGCGGATAGCAGGGCCACCCCCATGAAGTACTCGTCCCAGCTCAGGTAGTCCTCCCGCTTTCTGACCGCCATCCTGTCATTCCTCCTCGAGCTCTCTCGCGCGCTCTCGCTCGCGCCGGGGCCGCGCCCGGGGCGGGCCTACTGGCTCATGGTGCTCCCGCCGGTGACCACGATGCGTTCCCCGGTAATGTGGTCCGAGAGCCCGCTGGCCAGGAACAGGGCCGCCCGGGCAACATCGAGAGGCTCCGCGATGCGCCCCAGGGACGTGCCGGCGACAGTCGCGCCCTCCAGGTCGGGATTGCGGTCGAACAAGGCTTGGAGCATCGGAGTGCGGGTGGCCCCCGGACAGACGGCGTTGCAGTAGACGCCTCGGGGACCCAGGTCGAGAGCAATCGAGCGGGTCAGGGCCAGGAGCCCGGCCTTGGAGGCGGCGTAGGCGGCTTCGTGGGGAAAGGCCGCCAGGGCGGAATCCGAGGCCACGTTCACGATCTTGCAGCCCCCCTTGTCGAGCATGAAACGGCACACGGCCCGGCACATCAGGAAGGCCCCCTTGAGGTTGACGTCCAGGTGCAGGTCCCACAGCTCCTCGGTCATCTCGACCAGCGGCGAAGGTTGAAGCACCCCGGCCGCGTTCACCAGGATGTCGATGCGTCCGAGCTCTCGGCCCAGCTCGTCCACGCCGTCGTCCACTGTCCGGGCATCCCGCACGTCCACAGCCCGGGCCAGGGTCCGCTGACCGGTGCCGGCCTCGATCTCCGCCGCCGCGGCGCGCGCCCGCTCTCCGTTCAGGTCGCAGAGGGCCACCTCAGCGCCCTCCTGGGCGAACAGCAGCCCGATAGCCCGCCCGATACCCCCCGCTCCGCCCGTGACGAGCGCCGTGCGCTCAGCCAGGAGCATGCCCGCTCCTCTGCGTATCCGCGCCGAGCTCCCGTCGGGCATCGCGACCGCCGGCTCCCTCGGGCCGGGCCCGCCGCAGGTTGGCCACGGCGATGCCCCCGAGCACCAGCACCGCCCCCATCCAGAACAGCCAGGCGAAGCGCTCCCCGAGAACAAGGAGCGACAGGACTACGGCGAAGGTCGGGGTCATGTAGATGAACACCGAGATGTGGGACGCGGGCAGGCGCTTCAGACAGAAGAACCACAGGGGATAGGCCACCCCGATCATGGTCGCCCCCAGGGGCAGCATGAGCCCCCAGGTCAGACCGCTCGCGCCGCGGAGGCTGCCGAAGCCCACCGTGGCCGCAGTGAGCACGTCCAGGAGCACCGCCCCGGCGAACAGGGCCAGGGTGGAGACCAGGAGGGGGTCGTTGCGCGAGAGGATGCGCTTGCCCAGCACGGTGTACAGGGCGAAGCTCACCGCCGCCGACAGCGAGAAGCCCACTCCGGTCAGGTCGATCCGCCCGTCGAGCACGAAGCCCTGGTTGAAGGTGATCAGTACCACTCCACTCAGGGCCACGAGCACCCCAACGACCCGCAGGGGCGGGATACGCTCCCGCAGGACCAGGGCCGAGAGCAGCACCACCAGCACCACGTTGGTGGCCACCAGCACCGCGTTCATGGAGGCCGGGATGCGGGCCAGGGCGCTGAAGGTGCCGATCTGATAGGTGAAAAAGCCGAACACCCCCAGGAAGCAGGAACCCAGGAAGTCCCTGCGGCTCATCCGGAACAGGGCCCCAAACCTGCCGGCCGCCGCCAAGTACACCAGCACGCACAGGAAACCGACGCTCAGGTTCATGGCCGCCAGCTGGAAGGGGTGGACCTCCCGGAGGATGATCCGGCCCAGAGGGTGGCCGATGGCCCAGAAGAAGGTGGTGAGCACCATGAGCAGGTACTCGAGGCGGAAGCGGGGGGCCGGTGCGTCCATAGGGATGTATGATACACCAGAGGCGCGAAAAGGCAACGCGGCCGACGGGGCCTGCGTTCCTGGGGGACCTATCGGAGGGACCTACCGGATCCGGTAGGTGAGCGAAAGCCAGGGGAGCGGAACGAACGGCCCCCCGGCCAGGCCGGTGACCCCGCCGTCGAAGCCGAGGGGCATGACCGCCCCGATGTCCCAGCTCAGCCGGACCCCGGCGATGCGGAAGGCTACGGCGAAAAAGCCCGCTATGGGGACCGCGTCCCAGCCTGCCCCTCCCTCCCGCTCCCCCCAGACCAGCCAGTTCTCGGAGACCAGGGCGGTGGTGGCAGTCAGGACGATCTTGCCGCCCACCACGGCGACCAGACCGTAGCTCCGGAAGCCGCTGACGCCGTCAACGGTCACGGCCCAGGCGGAGCCGACGGTCAGGTTGTTCTCGGGCTCGCCCCAGGAGGCGAGCACGTAGGGCAGCAGCAGCCCGGCCACGGGATCCCCGAGGATGGACAGCCACTCCAGACCGATGAAGGCCCCGGCGGACACGGCAAGCCTGTCACCGAGGGGCAGGATCCCTCGGGCGCTGGCCAGGGCCCCCACGGGGCTGATCCCGCCCCAGAAGGACACGTACTCGTTGAGCCCGTAGCTGGCGGTGACCACGACGAGCTCTGTGTCGGTGAC